>JAQGJI010000226.1 GCA_028290685.1 Devosia sp.
AAAAGACAGAACCAGCTGCCACTCCTTCGGGATCACCCACCGAAGCTCTAACCTCCCCTTGGGGCGGTGGATGCTGCGTGGAGTGGACCTCGGGCGTCCGACAGTTTCCTTGATAGACTGAAATTGATTCAAACTCAAGCACTTGTGCGCAGCGGTTCGTTAAATCTGCCTGCGGAGACCGTGGGCGGCTATTTACACATCCCGATATGAGGTCACGCCTATTAGTTAATGGCCTTCCATGACCCTCCTAAACGGTTTGCGGCCGGTTTCTAATTCGTTCTCATGCGGCGCGCTGCCAATCACCAGCCCAATTGCGGCTCACCGCATGGGCTATTGCGTTTGCATGGTGCAGTTGGCATTGCAAGCGTTGTCGCGGCGGCGATGATCTTCCCGCCATGCAGCGTCTGCGCTGTACTAATGCAGGTACTTTGGCGAGACGCCACGGTGTTGCCCATTCACCATGCGGCGCAGGCAGCTAGAGGCTCTCAACCTGATTGGTGTTCCCACCGACCCGTGAGTAAGCTCCGCTGTGGTTGATGCGGCCAAGCCAGCCTTCATCCAGACGGCCCCAATGGCCTGCCTCATCAGCGAACACCCCCGACTTGCGGGAGACGTGTAGCGCAGCCAGTTCAACGCCGTGGGCTTCGGTCGAGCAAACGAACGTCATGGTGCGGCCCTTACGCTGGCGCGGGGCCGCTAGGACGCGAGGGGCGCCGGTTTACGCCATCCTCTTTGATGTTAGCAGGACGGATATGGCCATCGAAGGGCTGGCATGGTCTGCGGCAACCTGGAACGGTGACATCAGCCGTTCCAGTCCTGCCTGGAGAGGCAGGGGGCCGGTGGCGCTCTCAGGCGGTGCCGGCTGCCAATAAAGGTTCAGGCAATCTCGAATTCGCACCAATGGCTGTAGGGGCGCTCGGGCGAATAAATGATGTTGGGGAAGTGGGGGTTGTGCACCGCATCGGCCAGGACCTGATCTTCAAGGCAAAAGCCCGAGAACTTGGGATAGTTGCGGCCGTTCAGGCCGGGCACGGGGCTGTTGGTCAGGACCCCGTTGTACACCTGCACCCCCGGGCGGTCGGTCCACAGCTTGAGCGTCAGGTCGCGCTCGGGCGAGAGCACGGTGGCAATCGGATCGGCATGGCTGCGGCCGGTATCGAGCACCATGCCGATATCGTACTCGAGCGGCACGCCCGCCCCGTCGCGCATCAGCCGCGGCGTGCGCAGATCGTACTGGGTGCCGGCGGAGGGCAGGATGGCGCCAGTGGGAGCCAGGTTGGGGCCCAGTTCGGTATAGGCGCTGGAGTTGACCTGAAACAGGTGGTCGAGCACCAGCTCGGTCGTGCCCAGGTTGAAATACTGGTGCTGCACCAGGCTGATCGGGGTCGCCTGGTCCGTGGTTGCAGCCAGCTCGAGCCGCAGGCGGTTGCCCTTGAGCATATAGGTGGCCGAGAAATTGACGTTGCCCGGATAGCCCATGGCCCCGTCCGGGCTGAAATGAGTGAACCGGACGGCATTGTTGGCCTGATCCACCTGCCCGCTCCACACCTGACGGCCCAGGCCATCGGCGCCGCCATGCAGCTGCAGATCGCCCGCATTGGCCGGCAGCTGGTAGGTCTTGCCGTTCAGCTCGAAGCTTGCGCCCGTGATGCGGTTGGCGACGCGGCCCGCCAGCGAGCCGAAATGGGGGCTGTGGGCGGGGTAGGCATCGAAAGTCTCGTAGCCGAGCACCACCGTGCGCTCGCCGCCGGCAACCGGCACGCGCCAGTCGCGAACCGCCACGCCATAGCTGATCAGATCAACGGTCACCCCGGTGTCGCTGACAAGGCGGAACTGATCGACCCGCTTGCCCTTGTATTCACCGAATGTGGAAACCGCGATGGCCATGGCTTTGCCCTCCTTCAGAAAGTGCCGAAGCTGTAGCCTGCTTTAAGGCCGCGCTGCAACGTGGCACTTGACCTTTCGGGGTGACTTGCCAAAGAGTCGGGGAAAGGTGTGGCGGGGAAACTGCGTGAACCAGACGAGCTCCAAACGCCGGGCAACCGTTCATGATGTCGCCCGCACGGCGGGCGTTTCGCTGGCGACGGTGGATCGGGTGCTCAATAGCCGTGCTGGCGTGCGCGCCGCCACCGCTGAAAAGGTCGAGGCCGCCATTGCCCTGATCGGCTTCCAGCGCGACCTGTCGGCCTCGCTGCTGGCGCGGGCGCGCGATCTCAGGCTCACCTTCATCATTCCCGACGGCACCAACGAGTTCATGACCAGCCTGGCCGAGGCGGTGGCCCGCCGGGCCGAACAGGCCCTGACCGATCGCATGCATATCCAGACGCTGCGGATCGCGGCGCTCAATCCCGATGCCCTGGCCCAGGGGCTGGACCGGCTCGATGCGCAGAGCTGCGATTGCGCGATCATTGTTGCCGGCGAAGAGCCATCGGTACTGGCGGCCGTGGACAGTGCCACAAGGCGCGGCGTCGCCGTGATGACGCTGGTGTCGGATCTGCCCGGCTCGCTGCGCCGGTGTTTCATCGGGATCGACAATGTGGCCGCGGGGCGAACCGCTGCATCCCTGCTGGGGCGGTTTTTACCCATGGGCGGCAAGATCGCCATTGTCGCCGGATCGCTGCATCTGCGCGACCATTCCGACCGGCTGGAGGGCTTTCGCGCCTGCCTTGGTGCCGAGTTTGCCGGGCTTGAGCTGATCGGTCCGGTGGAGGGCCATGACGAGCGCCCCCAGACCGAACGCATCGTGGCCGAGCTGCTGGGGGAGCATCCCGACCTGGCGGGACTTTATAATCTGGGTGCCGGCAATGC
Organism: Devosia sp.; assembly: GCA_028290685.1. GTDB lineage: Bacteria > Pseudomonadota > Alphaproteobacteria > Rhizobiales > Devosiaceae > Devosia. The sequence goes on from JAQGJI010000226.1 coordinate 2,809, forward strand.
CGGGCTCGTCGGGGCGCTGGAGAGCAGCGGGCGCGCCGGCAACATCCGTGTCATTGCTCACGAGCTGACCGGGCCGACGCGGCGGGGCCTGCAATCGGGGGCGATCGATGTGGTGCTGGATCAGAACCCGGACGGCGAAATTCGCGAGGCCATCGCAGCGGCGCGAAACCTGGCCATCAATGCAAATGCCCATGTGGTGACCAGCCCCAGTGAAATCGGGATTTTCCTGCGCGACAATCTGCGCTAAGAGGGCCGCCAATCACTTATCGCGGTGGGCCCCAGGGGCCGGAGGACTGGACGATGTTGAACATGCTTTATCATGAGGTACGTGCCTCATGACCTTTCTGGGCGTTGATATCGGCACCTCGGGTGTCAAGGCGCTGCTGATCGACCCCGATGGCAAACCGCTGGGCGAAGCATCCGCAGCGGCCGTGGAGCCGGTGCGGCCCCAGCCCGGCTGGTCCGAGCAGAACCCCGCCGACTGGTGGACCGCAATGCTTGGCGCCATCGACAAGCTTGGCCACACCCATCCTGCCGAACTGGCAGGCGTCAAGGCCATCGGGCTGTCCGGGCACATGCATGGGGCAGTGCTGCTGGACCGGGACGACCAAGTGCTGCGCCCGTGCATCCTGTGGAACGATGGCCGCTCGGCCGCCGAATGCCTCGAGCTGGAACAGGCGCTGCCAAACCTGCGCGAGATCGCCGGCAACATCGCCATGCCCGGCTTTACCGCACCCAAGATCGCCTGGGTGCGCAAGCACGAGCCGGAAGTTTTTGGCCGTATCGCCAAGGTGTTGCTGCCAAAGGCCTATGTGCGCCTGCTGCTGACGGGCGAGCATGTCGAGGACATGTCCGACGCTGCCGGTACGCTCTGGCTCGATGTGGCCCGGCGGGATTGGTCCGATGAACTGCTGGCGGTAACGGGCCTCACGCGCCAGCACATGCCGCGCCTGGTCGAGGGTTCGGCGGTTTCGGCTCAGCTCAAGCCCGAGTTCGCGGCCCGCTGGGGCATGAATGGACCGGTCCTGGTGGCCGGGGGCGCCGGCGACAATGCCGGGGCGGCCTGCGGTATCGGCGCCATCCGGCCCGGGGAAGGCTTTGTTTCGCTGGGCACGTCGGGCGTGCTGTTCGTGTCCAACGATCGGTTCCAGCCCAATACGCAAGGGGCGGTGCATGCGTTCTGCCATGCCGTTCCCGACACCTGGCACCAGATGGGCGTTATTCTGAGCGCCACGGATTCGCTGAACTGGCTGTCGCGCGTCACCGGCCAGCAGCCCGCCGCGCTGGCAGGCGCTGCCCAGGCCAATTTCAGCGGCCCGGGCGAAGCGATCTTTCTGCCCTATCTTTCCGGCGAACGCACTCCGCACAACAATGCCGCCGCGCGCGGGGCCTTTGTCGGCCTCAGCCAGAGCACCGAACCCGCCCAGCTGGCCCAGGCGGTCATGGAGGGCGTAAGCTTTGCCATGCGCGACTGCCAGCGCGTGCTGGCCGATGCCGGGACCCGGATCAACCGGCTGCTGGCGGTGGGGGGCGGCTCGCGCTCCCGGCTCTGGCTCACCATGCTGGCAACCAATCTGGACATGGAAATCTCCCTGCCCGAGGACGGCGACTTCGGCGGCGCCCTGGGCGCGGCCCGGCTGGCCTTGTGCGCTGCCCAGGACGCCGACCCGCAGGCTGTCATGACCATGCCCCCGATCCAGACCGTTATTGCCCCCGACAAGAGCTTGTCGGGGGCCTATGCCGACCAGTATGCGCGCTATCGCGCCCTTTATCCCGCCATCGAGGAGGCACGTCAGTGACTGATTTTTTCAAAGGAATTTCCCCGGTCAGGTTTGAAGGGCCCGACAGCGCCAATCCCCTGGCGTACCGGCACTACAACAAGGACGAAATGGTCCTTGGCAAGCGGATGGAAGACCATATCCGCCCCGGCGTCGCCTATTGGCACACCTTTGCCTGGGAAGGCGGGGACCCGTTCGGCGGGCGTACCTTTGATCGCCCCTGGTTCGACAAGGGCATGGACGGCGCGCGCCTCAAGGCTGACGTGGCTTTCGAGCTGTTCGAGCTGCTCGACATGCCGTTCTTTTGCTTCCACGATGCCGATATTGCGCCCGAAGGCGCAACGCTGGCCGAATCGAACCGCAATGTGCGCGCCATCGGGGAGATCTTCGCCCGCAAGATGGAAACGAGCCGCACCAGGCTGCTCTGGGGCACGGCGAACCTGTTTTCCAACCGGCGCTACATGTCGGGCGCCGCGACCAACCCCGATCCCGAAGTGTTTGCCTATGCCGCCGGCCAGGTCAAGAACGTGCTGGAGCTGACCCACGACCTGGGCGGCGCCAACTATGTGCTCTGGGGTGGCCGGGAGGGCTATGAAACCCTGCTCAACACCAAGATCGGCCAGGAACAGGACCAGATGGCGCGGTTTCTGCATCTGGTGATCGAGCATGCCGAGAAAATCGGCTTCAAGGGCCAGATCCTGATCGAGCCCAAGCCGCAGGAGCCAAGCAAGCACCAGTATGATTTCGACGTCGCGACGGTTTACGGATTTCTCAAGAAATACGGCCTCGAAACCAAGGTGAAGTGCAACATCGAGGTTGGCCACGCCTTTCTGGCCAATCACTCGTTCGAGCACGAGATCGCGCTGGCGGCTTCGCTGGGCATTCTGGGTTCGGTCGACGCCAACCGCAACGATCTGCAATCGGGCTGGGACACCGACCAGTTCCCCAACTCGGTGCCGGAAACCACGCTAGCCTTCTACCAGATCCTCAAGCATGGCGGCCTCAACGCGGGCGGCTGGAACTTCGACGCCAAGGTGCGCCGCCAGTCGCTTGATCCGGCCGACCTGCTGCATGGCCATATCGGGGGCCTGGACGTCCTCGCCCGTTCGCTCAAGGCTGCCGCCGCGATCATCGAGGATGGCACCTACGACCGGATCGTGGACGAACGCTATGCGGGCTGGAACGCCGGCATGGGCAAGGACATCCTGGATGGCAAGCTGAGCCTTGCCGACCTGGCGGCGCGCGTGGAGCAGGACAACATCAACCCCCAGCCCCGCTCGGGCCAGCAGGAATACCTCGAAAACCTGATCAACCGCTTTGTTTAGCC
>JAQGJI010000014.1 GCA_028290685.1 Devosia sp.
ATGGAGGAAAGCCCCGGCGAAATGGGGGGCTTCAAGGAAATCATCGCCAATGTGTCGGGCAGGGGCGTTTACGCCCGCATGAAGTTCGAGTCCGGCGTTCATCGCGTGCAGCGCGTCCCGGCGACAGAGGGCTCGGGTCGTATCCACACCTCGGCCGCCACCGTTGCCGTGCTGCCGGAGGTGGAAGACATCGACATCGAAATTCGCAACGAAGATATCCGCATCGATACCATGCGCGCTTCGGGCGCCGGCGGGCAGCACGTCAACACCACCGACTCGGCCGTGCGCATCACCCACATCCCCTCCGGGCTGGTGGTCACTTCGGCCATGAAATCGCAGCACCAGAACCGCGCCCAGGCCATGCTGGTGTTGCGCTCGCGGCTCTATGAAATGCAGCGCGAGGAGCGCGACAGCGCCCGCTCCGCCGAGCGCAAGGGGCAGGTGGGGTCCGGCGACCGCTCCGAGCGCATCCGCACCTATAATTTCCCGCAGGGCCGGGTCACCGACCATCGCATCAATCTGACGCTGTACAAGCTCGACAAGGTGATCGCCGGCGAGGCACTGGACGAGTTGATCGAAGCCCTGATCACCGAATCGCAGGCTGGGCAACTCGCCGCCATGGAAGGCGTCAACTGAACGGGGCGCCGACCCTGGGCAGCCTGTGGCGCGGCTGGCGCGATGTGCTGACCCGGCTTGGCTTCGAAACCGCAGCGCTCGACGCCAAGCTGCTTGCCGGTCATGCCCTGGGGCTTTCCCCCGTGCAGATGGCAACCCATGAGCACAGCCCCGTCAGCGACAGCGATGCCGGCCAGATCGCCGCCTTGCTACAGCGCCGCCTGACTGGCGAATCCGTGGCCCGGATCATCGGGCAGCGCGAGTTCTACGGCCTGGGCTTTGCCCTCAACGGGGCAACCCTGGAGCCGCGCCCGGAAACCGAACTGCTGGTGGACATGGCCATAACATGGCTTCCCGCCGGCGGAACTCTGCTCGATCTGGGCACCGGCACCGGCTGCATTGCCATTGCCGTGCTGGCGAACCGGCCCGATGCAACGGCAATGGCCACGGACATCAGTCCACAAGCACTCGAGGCTGCTCACGCCAATGCGGAGCGGCACGGCGTGGCCGCGCGCTTGGGTTTGCGGCAGGGAAGCTGGTTCGAGCCCCTCCGCGCCGGAGCGCGATCTGGGGAGGGCTTTGATCTCATCGTCTCCAACCCCCCCTATATCGCCTCGGCAGTGCTTGAAACCCTTGCTTCGGAAGTGAGGGATTTCGATCCGCAACTGGCTCTCGATGGTGGCCCGGACGGTCTTGCCCCTTACCGCGTCATTGCCGAGCAGGGGGCAAGCATGCTGGCTCCATCAGGGTCGGTGCTGGTGGAAATCGGCTTTGACCAGGGCGAGGCGGTCAGCGCCCTGTTTGCGGCAGCAGGTTTTGCCCGGATCAGCATTCACCAGGACCTCGGCGGCCTTGACCGGGTGATTTGGGCGCACCATGTCCCGCCCGGCGAACGCACGGCTGGGTGAGCTTTGCAATTAATGCTGGCAAAGGACGTGCAAACCGTATAGTTTGCCCTTGCTGTCAACGGCGCATCATGAGCGTCACGGCGACAATGCCACCAGAACTTTCCGGTAGCTGCAAGACGATGCAGCGCGGTTCCAGCCCAGGCTGGAACGACGCAGGATGGGTTCGGAGCGCCGTCCGGCAGTTTTAGGTCTTCATGAAGCCATTTAGAGCCCAGCAACGAAGACTTAGGGTCTTCGCCGGGATTGGCCCGACCCGGCAGCTTGCCGGTCCGCCAGCAGTGTGACGCTTATTTTTCTTGAGTTAGATAAAGCGACCAGATGAGACCCAACAATAATCAGAACAACAAGAATCGCCAGCGGAGCCGGAATGGCGGGCGCAAGCACGTCAATCCGCTGTCGCGCAATTTCGAAAGCAACGGTCCGGACGTGAAGGTGCGCGGCAACGCAGCCCATGTTGCCGAAAAATACCTGCAGCTGGCGCGTGACGCCCAGTCCAGTGGTGATTCGGTGATGGCAGAGAACTATCTGCAGCATGCCGAGCACTATTTCCGTATCGTGTCGAGCGCCCAGCAGGCGCAAAACGGCCAGCGTCCGGAAGGGCAGCAGGACGACGATTATGATGATGACATGCCCGAGATGAACTCGCGCTTCTCCTCGCCCCAGCCCCAGCCGCAGCAGCAATATGTGGCGGCCGAAGGCGAAGAGCAGGGCGAGGGCGACGGGCAGACCCGCCAGCAGGGCGAAGCCCGGCCGCCGCGCAGCGAAGGCCAGGATGGCGAGCGCCAGCAGCGTCCCGAACGCGGCGAGCGCCGCCCCCGGCGCGAACGGTTCCGTCCCGAAGGCGAGGTGCAGCAGGCCCGCCCCTTCGTGCCCGATCAGCCGGTCCCGGCTGCACCACTCGCCGCCGCCCCCGAGCCGGTTGCGCCCGAAACCCCCATTGCCGAACCTGCCGTCCAGGCCGGTCCCGAGCAGCCGGTTGAAGCCGTTGAAGGGGAGGCCCGCAAGCCACGCGAACGCCGCCCGCGCCGCCGCCGTTTGGCAGCCGGCGAGGCCAGCGCGGAGGGCGTCGAGGGCGAGGCCGA
>JAQGJI010000018.1 GCA_028290685.1 Devosia sp.
CCTCGGTCACTTCAGGGGTCAGAACGATGGTTTGGGTGGTGCTGTCGCGCTCCAGGGTGATGCTCACCGGGCGCTGCGGGCTGGTTGCCACGAGGCGCTGGAAGTCCTCAAAGCCGCGAACGGCATATCCATCGACCGAGACGATGCGATCGCCAGCTTCAAGCCCGGCCGATTCGGCTACCGAGCCTGCAATGACGGCACCAACTACGGGGGGGATGGTGTAGCGGCCGTAGCCGAGCAGCAGGGCATACAAGATAAGGAATGTGAGGAGGACGTTGGCAATCGGCCCTGCGGCGACGATGGCGATGCGCTGCCAGACGTTTTTGTTGGCAAACAAACGCGGCGCCAGCTCGGGACTGGCATTGGCGATGACCTCATCGTCGGGGGTGCTGGCGGCGTTCATGTCGCCCACAAAACGCACGTAGCCGCCCAGTGGAATTGCCGAGATCCGCCATCGGGTCCCCTGCCGGTCGTTCCAGCCAAACAGCTCACGGCCGAAACCGATGGAGAAGGTCTGGATCGCTACACCATTCCAGCGGGCAACGAGGTAGTGGCCCATCTCGTGTACGAACACGATGACAGTCAGCACCGCGAGAAACGGAATCACATAGGACAGCAGCCAGTAGATGAAGTCGAACATAATGTTCCTTATGCCCGGCGGTACGGCGCCAAGCTACCAGTAAAGCAAGCCCTGAGCGACCGAGTCAAAGCCCATGTGCAAGGAGCCGATCAGCAGAACCAACAAAACGCCGAATGTGAGGCTGTCCATTCTATCCATCAGTCCGCCATGGCCAGGGATGATATCGCCGCTGTCCTTGACCCTGAAATGGCGTTTGACGGCGCTTTCGCCAAGATCGCCCGCTTGCCCCAGAATGCTGATCGCTATGGCAATCACCAGTCCGATCCACCATGGGGAGTCGGTTATGACGATCCAGACGATCAGCCCGGCCCCAGCGCCTAAAGCAAGGCCGCCCAGTGCGCCGGACCAGGTCTTGGACGGGGAGATGTCGGGCGCAAGCTTTTCGCCCCCGATCTGCCTTCCGGCAAAAAACGCCGCCGAGTCCGTCATCCAGACCACAGTGCCCAGATATATGCTGGCGAGAATGCCGGCCTGAGTTTCGCCGCGCAAAACCAGGGTCGCTAGAATGACTGCCCCGTAGATGCATAGTCCAAAAACGCGCCACCACATTCCTTCGCCCCGCAGCAAGATTGCCAGGAGGCAGCCAAGCGCAATGGCGGCAATGGTTCCCGCAGGACCAAAGAGCGGATATGCAATGCCAGACAGGGCCACCAGCGCGATCAAAGCCATGCCGGCCGGGGCGAGTGGGGCTCTGGAGACCATGATTTCCCACTCACGGTAGGCAAGAGCGAAGACCGCGCTGACGGCGAGGGCAAAGACATAGCCGCCGAGGTAAAGGGAGCCAAGGGTGATGGCGATCAATACTGCGGCCGAACCGAGCCTTGGACCTAGATCGGACCAGCGGCGGCGGCGCGCTTGGGAAGGCTCAGGAAGCTGACCGCCGGGGTTACTCAAGGTTGCGCTGCTCCAATGCCGCCAAAGCGCCGGTCGCGCAGCGAGAATGTCGCAAGGACCTTCAGAAAGCTTTGCTCGTCGAAATCGGGCCAGTTTTCATCAACAAACACGAACTCCGAATACGCTGCCTGCCAAAGCAGGAAATTGGATATCCGTTGCTCGCCACTGGTGCGGATGATCAGGTCCGGGTCCGGCAGGCCGGCTGTATAAAGGGCCGCCTCGATGGTTTGTTCGGTAATGTGTTCGGGAGACAGCCGGCCCGCTGCAACTTCGCGGGCCAGGCGCCGTGTGGCCTCGGCGATTTCGGCCTTGCCGCCGTAATTGAAGGCGACAACAAGCACCAGCCCGGTATTGGCAGCTGTCTTGGCCTCCACATCATCGATCAGCCGCACCAGCGAAGGTTCGAGCCCATCGCGCGTGCCGATGATGCGGACCTGCACATTGTTGCGGATGAGGCGCTGCAAGTCGGAAGCGACGAACCGGCGCAGCAGATTGAAGATGAAAGCCACTTCGTCGCGCGGCCGGGTCCAGTTTTCCGAGGAGAAACTGAAGACGGTGCAATGCCCGACGCCATAGGTGATGCACAGTTCAACCAGGCGGCGGAGCGCCTTGACGCCTTCGACATGGCCCTCGGTGCGCCCCTTGCCGCGCGATTTCGCCCAGCGGCCATTGCCATCCATGATGACGCCAAGATGCACGGGAATACGCAGCCGGGCGGGCTGCGCAAGATTTGCTGAGATGGCGGTATCCATGGACATCCACGCCCTCCAGGCGCAGCACTAGCGGCCTAGACTTGCATGATTTCGGCTTCTTTTGCCGCTACGACTTGATCGATTTCCGCAACCGCGGCATCCGTGGCTTTCTGCACCAGATCAGCCTGGACGCGGGAATCGTCTTCGCTCATCCCGTCTTTTTCGGCTTTCTTGAGTGCGTCCATGCCATCGCGCCGGATATGGCGGACGGCCACACGGGCGGCCTCGGCATAGTTGTACGCAACCTTGGACAGCTCCTTGCGCCGCTGCTCGTTCAACTCCGGCAGGGGAACGCGGATGACCTGGCCCTCGCCCATGGGATTAAGCCCCAGACCGCTGTCGCGGATGGCTTTTTCCACGGCATTGGCCATCTGGCGATCCCACACCTGGACGCTCAGCATGCGCGGCTCCGGCACGGTAACGGTCGCAACCTGGTTCAGCGGCATGCGCGTACCATAGGCCTCTACGGTCACCGGCTCCAAAAGACTGGCGCTGGCACGGCCGGTACGCAAACCCGCCAGTTCGTCCTTCAGGGAGGTGATGGATTTCTGCATACGGGTTTTCAGATCAGCGAGATCGTAGCCACTGGCCATCGGGCGGTTCCTTCCAGTCTAGTTCGACTTGCTGACGCGGGTTGAACGGGACGTGCCCGAGAGTACCCCGGCAAGTCCTGCCGCGTCGTTAAGCGCATATACGATAATGGGCATGTTATTGTCACGGGCAAGAGCAAACGCTGCCGTATCCATGACACGGAGATTTTTCCCGATAACTTCGTCGTAGCTGACAGCGTCATAGCGAATGGCATCGGGGTTCTTCATCGGATCTTCCGAGTAGACTCCGTCTACTTTGGTGCCCTTGAGCACCACGTCGCATTCAAGCTCGATTGCGCGCAGGGTCGAAGCGGTGTCCGTCGTGAAGAACGGATTGCCGATGCCACCGCCCAGCACGACGACGTAGCCGTTCTCCAGGGACGCCTTGGCCTCACGTGCGGTGAACGTATCCGCGACGGACGGCATCGAGACAGCGCTGTATGGTATGGCCTTGACTCCCTGGCGGGAGATCGCGTTGCTCAGGGCAAGTGCATTGATCATGGTCCCCAGCATGCCCATCAAGTCCGCGGTAACGCGGTCGGTTCCATCTGCGGCACCGGCCATGCCGCGGAAAATATTGCCGCCGCCGACGACGATAGCGATCTGGACGCCGGACTTGGCAGCGTCTGCGATCTGCTTGGCGACTGCCTGCAGGAACGGGGGTTCGATGCCAAAGGAGTTATCACCGGCCAGCGCCTCGCCGGAGACCTTGAGGAGAATGCGTTTGTAGGCAGGCGCCATTGGCGATCCCCTCGATCGAAACATGGAGTGGGGCACCGAATCCGGCGGTACCCGGGCGACACTAGGCAATAGCGCCTCCAAGTGGAAGCGCCTCCCCGGTCTATCGGAACGGCATGGCGGGGTTTATGCTCGATCCTGGCGAGCTCAAGCCCCCGGGAGAGCAGCGGGCGGACTTAGGTCCGCCCACTCAAACTACCTGGCTGGTTGATCTTCGTCTTTCTTGACCCCAGCCGTCGCAGCGACTTCGGCGGCGAAATCGGTCTCGACCTTTTCGATGCCTTCGCCAAGCGCAAAGCGCACGAACTTGGTCAGCTTGATCGGAGCGCCAGCGTCTTTTTCGGCGTTCTTGATTGCATCGCGGACCTTGGTCTCGCCATCGATCACGAAGGTCTGCGCCAAGAGCGTGACTTCCTCGAAATACTTGCGCATCCGGCCATCGACCATCTTCTCGGCGATCTCGGCGGACTTGCCCGATTCCTTGACCTGCTCGAGAATGATCGCACGTTCGCGGGCGACTACCGTCTGGTCCAGATCCTCGGGATCGATCGAGAGCGGGTTGGTTGCCGCAATGTGCATGGCCAGTTGCTTGCCAAGAGTCGACAGCGCGGCCTTGTCGCCGGTCGATTCCAGCGCAACCAGAATGCCGATCTTGCCAAGGCCGGGCTTGACGGCATTGTGGACATAGCTTTCCACCACGCCATCGCTGACCGAAACGGTCTCGGTGCGGCGCAGATTCATGTTCTCGCCGATTTTGGCGATCGCTTCGGTGATTTCAGCCGAAACTGAATGGCCCGAGCCGGGGAACGGCATTTCGCCGAGCTTGGCGACATCGCCCTCGGCATCGAGAGCCAGCTTTGCGACATTGCCAACAATGGCCTGGAACTGCTCGTTACGAGCAACGAAATCGGTTTCCGAGTTCACTTCGACGACCGCTGCCTTGGTGCCGGCGGTCACAACGCCAACCAGACCTTCAGCGGCAACGCGGTCAGCTTTCTTGGCGGCCTTGGCAAGGCCGCGGGTGCGCAGCCAATCGACTGCCGCTTCCATATCGCCATTGGTCTCGGCCAGGGCCTTCTTGCAGTCCATCATCCCGACACCCGTCGAGTCGCGGAGCTGCTTGACCATTCCTGCAGTGATTTCCATGGGTTCACCTCTTGGCGGCCCCCATGAGGAGGCCGCATTGGTTCAGATCAAAACGTGGTCAGCTCAAGCGGCTGAGCTGGCGGGAGCTTCTTCAGCCGGCAGGTCTTCAGCCGGAGCGCGCTCGGAGGCGCCCAGATCAGCACCCAGGGCTGACGACGAGCGGCCGATGCCATCGATCGCGGCCTTGGAGACCAGCGATACGTACAGCTCAAGAGCGCGCGAGGCGTCGTCATTTCCGGGGATGGCAAAATCAACCAGGTCGGGATCGCTGTTGGTGTCGACGATGGCGATCACGGGAATGCCCAGACGGCTTGCTTCCTTGATCGCGTTGGCTTCCTTGTTGGTGTCGATGACGAACAGGAGCGAGGGAACATTGCCCATGTCCTTAATGCCGCCCAGGTCACGCTCGAGACGTTCCTGTTCGCGGCTCATCATCAGGCGCTCCTTCTTGGTGCGCAAGGAGAGATCGTCTTCGCTCATCGCTTCGAGTTCGCGCAGACGCGAGATCGACTTCGAAATGGTCTGCCAGTTGGTCAGCGTGCCGCCGAGCCAGCGGGAGTTCACATAGTACTGGGCCGACTGCTTGGCAGCTTCGGCCACCAGCGGCGCGGCCTGGCGCTTGGTGCCGACGAACAGCACGCGGCCGCCATCGGCAACGGTGTCCGAAATCAGCTGCAGGGCGCGGCTGAGAGCCGGGACAGTCTGGCTCAGGTCGAGAATGTGAATGTCGTTGCGAACGCCAAAGATATAGCGTTCCATCTTGGGGTTCCAGCGGTGCTTCTGGTGACCAAAGTGAACGCCTGCTTCAAGCAGTTGACGCATAGAAAAATCGGGCAGTGCCATGATGGCTGCTCCTTGTTTACCGGTTGATGCCGCCACGAAGCCTTGCGGCGGTTACCCGCCACCGGATGGATTTCCGACGAAATCGAAAAGCCTGCCTCGTGTGTGAAATCGCGCTGACGCGCAGTCAAACGCATGCGCGATATAGGGGAAGTGGGTGGGAATGGCAAGGGCTGAGCCACACTGTCCCGCCAGGCCGGTGGTCAGCTTCCAGGCGAGAGCCTGGCGGCCCAGGCTGCCCGGTAGTGCTTCGCGCTCATCACTCGTCGTGATCGCGCTCTGGCGGGGCGACGAGGCGATTGTGAGGGAGAATTTTGGTGGGGGAAAAGGGATAAACGAGGCGTGTTGTGGATGCGGGAGAGCCCCCGCCTAGCCTATTCACGGTGTTATTTTCAGCTTCACAACGACCGACTGGCCTGGCCCGCGCGTGACATCCAGAATTCCGGACGCCGTAGCCAGATCCGAAAGCCGGGCAAAGCCAAAATTGCGGGCGTCGAAATCTGGGGACTGCTTGGCCAGATGCGATCCAACCTGCCCGAGGTTTGCGTGGCCGTCCTCATCGGCCGATGCCTGCACGGCTGTTGCCAACATCTTGAGCGCCACCTTATCCAGGACGGGGGTTTTGATTGCAGGCCTTGCCGGCTTTTCGACCGGAACGACCTTGGTGGCGATCTTGTCCACCAATCTGGTGGTTCCGTCGGCTTCCGATGCTGCACCACTTAAAACATCGACATAGATAAACTTGTCACAAGCGGTGATGAACGGGCGCGGAGTCTTGCGCTCGCCAAACCCGTAGACGGTAGTCCCCTGCTCGCGCAGCCGGGCCGCGAGGCGTGCGAAATCGCTGTCACTGGAGACGATACAGAAGCCGGAGAACCGGCCAGTGTAGAGCAGGTCCATGGCGTCGATAATCATGGCCCCGTCGGTGGCGTTCTTGCCAGTGGTATAAGCAAACTGCTGCACCGGTTGCAGGGAATGCTCCAACAGGCAGTCCTTCCACCCCTTAAGGTTTGTGCCGGTCCAATCACCATACACCCGCTTGACGCTAGCCACGCCATAATTGGCAACCTCCGCCAAAAGCCCTGAAATGATCTTGGGCGAAGCGTTGTCGCCGTCAATCAGGATGGCGAGTGTTCCAGGTGTCTTGCCTAGCATTGCGTCGCCCCTTCCGGAGCACGGCTGTCCACAGCATCAATGAAACCGCACATCCGTTACGCCCTCCAGGGCCTTGATTCCGCCTGCCACTTCGGCTGTCAGCCTGTAGGTGCCGGGGAGTTCAATCTCGTATTCCTTGGCGCCGCCATCGCGGATGACGACGAAGTTCACGCTCCCCTCCCCGCCCCGCTTGAGCTGGGCGCCGATGGAGCTGAGGGCTTTTT
>JAQGJI010000027.1 GCA_028290685.1 Devosia sp.
CCTTCACCCACGCCGTGGAACTGATGCGATTTGCCGCCTATGGGCAGGTCAACCTTGTGGCGCTGCCGGTCGTGATCGGGGTTACCATCGTCGCCTTCGCGCTGGCTGCAACGGGATACGACCCACAGGCCGGCGCCATCCAACGGGTCAAACGCGCCTAGAGACAAAAAAAAGGCACCACCTTGCGGTGACGCCGGTTTCTGGAAGGTCTGGGCAGAAGTTACTTGATCCTGCCGTAGAATTCTTCGAACCTAGCGGCAGCCTTGGGCGGGACCTTGGCGGCCTTGAGCGCTTCGATATTGCCCGGGGCCTCGCCGACGACAATCATGCCCACCATGCCCATGGCAAAATGGGGCGCGCACTTATAGGCATAAGCGCCTTCGGCGTGGAAGGTGACGCTGATTTCCTCGTTGATTTTGCCTTTGAAGGGCTCAGCACCTTCAGGGAGCATGTCCTTGATGGTCTCGGCATTGTGGCCCTTGTCAGAAGGAACGAACTTGACAGTGTCACCCGGCGCGATCTGCAGGAACGCGGGCTCGAACACCATGGCGCCCGCTTCGCTCTTGTTGAGCATCTGAACTTCGAACTCGGCGGCCAAGACAGCAAGGCTCGGAAAGCAGAGGGCAGCGATAGTCGCTGCGGCAAAAACAGTTTTCAAAACATCTCTCCTTATGCGTGCAGGGGTGCGCACGGCAATAATCAGGGCAGCACAATGCCAAGTCGTGTCGCTTGTTTGCAAACTATAAGCCCAAGCGAGAAAAGTGGCCAATTTCAATCATTGGCAAACCAGGGTGGGGTAGGGATGGTCAGGGAACAACCGCTTCTCAGCCTGCGAGCAATACCCAGCATGATCCGTCCGCCGTGACCCTCGCCGTCATCCCTTCATTCTCCACTTGCCTGTGCTGCTGGTCGGTTTGACGATTCTCGGTTTTAGCGCCTTCGCCGGTGCGCGCGCGAACGATCGCTAGACAGGATCGCCTTTATCAATCGCAAGCTCGATGAGGCGCAGCACCTTGAAGGCGCACTCGCCCGCTGCCAACTGCGCGTCATGCAGGTGCTGCTGGAAGGGCGCGAACAGCAGGCGGAGTTGTGCGCCGCCCGGCTCGACATGGAACCTAGCCTGCTGCGACTGGCGGATGAGGCTCGCGACCAGGCGGCCGCAGCCAGCGGACCGGACGCGCATGCACTGGCGTTCCATGTGGAAAATAGCTAGCGCATGCTTGGGCTCCATCATGCCATCGACCATGCGGCGGCACGGGCTTTCGTGCTGCAGCGCGATGGCAAGAGCAAGGAAGCCACCAAGCTCTATCAACGCGACGTCGGTTTTCCGATCACGAACGAGTTGTCGACGCCGCTTGATCGCGCCCTCACAACGGAGCGCCAACGCCTCGGGCAAAACAGTTGCAAGGAGCTAGCGATGCTCAGTCCTTGCGGATGACGGGCCTGGCGCTGGCCGCGGCAATGGCCTTGGCGATGCTGGCATAATCGATCCTTCTGGCGCGCCAGGCCGGTAAGGCCATGCCCGAGCTGGAAGCTGACTTCGGAGCCCGCACGGAACTGCTGCGGGCCCCCAGTCGCCAGTTGCGTGAGGTTGACGGCGGCGAGGGCAGTTTCTCGCCCATGTCAGCCACGTCAGCGTCGAACAGGACGGACGCGATGGGCTGGAGCGCCTGCGCGCCGACCCCTTCGACCTGGTGATCCTCGACCCGATGCTGCCATATGTCGACGGAATGGAGGTCTGCCGGGTCATTCGCGAAGAAAGTCTGCCGGCCAGGGTATTGATGCTGGCGGCCAACGACAGCATGCAGGACAAGATCGAAGGCCTCAAAGGCGGAGCGGACGACTATCTCACAAAGCCGTTCGCCTTCGACGAACTCCTTGCCCGGATCGTCGCCCTGCGGCGCCGTGGCGGCGGCCATGAGCAGACCAAGCTGCTCAATGTCGGTGACAACGAAACGTGGCGTTGGCTATAGGATGGCGTCCAACCCGCCCAAGGATGGAAGTCTCTCTCCAAATTCTAATCTTCAGCTCAAGTTGCGCTAAACCGAGGCGCCTATTGTTCCGTTCGGTTGACGGATGCAATCCAGAGTGGATGATGGACGAGTGGCCCCCGATCAAATGCTCGCGTTTCGATGATGAGCGCCTCGATTCCGATGAGCGCTGCTACAGCAAGGTTGTCGAGATTGTCTCCAATTGCGCCGTCGCTTCTACGAGGGCGAAGTGACCGCGCGCATGGGAAACCCGCTCGTGCACCTGCGCACGCTGGCACTGGAGCACAGCTTCTAGGTCGGCGTCACCGCCATAGCCGATACCTCAAGTTCAACAAACCAATGGGCTAGCCTTCTAGTCTCCCTTCGTCACGAACGTGGCGCCCATGACCCCGACAGCGTATGGCGCCGTGGAACTCCCGGAAAGCATCACGTCTACTGCCGACGGCACGCTCTACGCCGGCAGCTTGCGCACCGTTGCTGGCAGCGAAGCGTTGGAAGATTGGGCGGTCGCCGAAAACCTGGCAGGTGCAGATGGCTTCAACGCAACGATCACACCTTTGGGGGCGGTCCCTTTAATTCCCGGCGGCCGTCACCAGGTCGGTGACACGGTCTGGGGGCTGCAAAGCAAGCTAGGCAAAATGGGCGGCAAAGAGGATCCGGGCATGTTCTACGCCCATCCCGTTGCGCTGCAATGACAATGATTCCGGTGACAGCAGTGCTGTCGCCAGCTTCGACGCCTCAGCGGGAGCGGATGCTCAGGCCGTTGGCAGAGCCAACATCGACATTGCTGAAATCGGCACCCTCGGTCCAGGCACGCGCAAACTTGGCATCCTTGACCACCGCGTCGACAAAGGTGGTATTGTTGAGCTTGCTCTGCCGCAAGTCGGCGCGTTCAACCGTCGCGCCCGTGAGGTCAGCACCGGTAAAATTGGCTGCGAAAAGCGTACTGTCGGACAGATCGGCACCCGCGAGCCCGGTTTGTCGAAAGTCTGCATCCGGGGCATAGAGATCTGACAGGTTCGCACCCGTCAGGTCGGCCCCAGCGAGGTAAGCGCCTGTGGCGTCTGCTCCGGTCCAAACGATGCCCGTCATGGTCGCCCGGGCAAGCTGCGCATGCTGCACTTTGGAGCCAGCCATGGTCGCCTCCGTCAGATTTGCGGCGGACAGGTCCGCCTTGTAAAGCAGGGCGCCCGAAAGGTCCGCCGCCGAGAGATCAGCAAATCGCAGGTCTGCCAGGTTGAGATTGGCGCCCGCAAGGTTTGCCCCCGCTAGGTCCGCACGCGCCATCACCGCCCTGTGCAGGCGGGATTTGGACAGGTTGGCCCCAGCCAAGTCGGCTTCCGAAAGGTCCCGGTAGGTGAGATTGAGGCCAGACAGATCACAGCCGGGACAATCATTGCTGGTTCCGGCCAAGAATTCATCTCGCAGTTTTTCCTGAGCCACAGCCGGTGCAGCACAAGCCGCCAGCAAGGCACTTATAGCCAGAAAAACCTTGTTCATGGTTCGACCCAACCAGCATCGAACACTTCCAGCCGCGCGCTGCTTTCGTAATAGCCTTCGCGTACGTCTCCAGAATGAGGATCAATCTGAGATTGTCCCTTCCGGTGAAAGAACCGCGTCTTGAGTACCATCCTGCTGCCGTCGGACGCCCGGCCGGTACAATCCTCCTTGACCGCGCTGCGCCCCACGGCCGTTTCGCCATCGACAAGTGGCAACTGTTCGCACACCCATTCCCCCGGGACGCGTGACTTGGCCAGGATGCTCATGGTGTAGGCGGCGCGCCGTTCGCGGATGGGCAGCCTGTCGTCGGTCACTGCTCGAAAGCCATGCACCACGCCATCATCTCCGATGAGGGCAGAAACGATCACGGGAAAGCTTCCGAAGCGGGTTCCGCCGAAGCGCTCGGCGATGGGCGTCAAGTTCATGGCCAAGGCGTAATATTCGAGCTCATCGTCATAGCGAAATGTGACTTCGTGCAGTCCCGTGCCGGGCTCCACGGCACAGGCTGCGTAGTCTCCGAACCCTGCAAGCCTCTTGGCCGGCGGGCCTCCATTGGTGCCGCAGGCATATTCGCGGAACGGCCCTGGCTGGGCAGTGGCCGCCTCGCCCAGCCTTAGGTCGAGCACGTCGGGTGGCTCCGAGCGATCGAAACCGGCTTCCTGCGCACTGGCAAGTGACCCGCCCATCAACACGGTTGCCGCCAACACGCAAAATACCCTGCTAGCCGTCATCCGCCTATAGCCCCTGGGACTCGGCGGTGGGATACTTGTTGCAGAAGGGCTTGCCGCCATAATAGGCCTTGCAATCATCCCGGTTGGGCTCGGCAGGCCGACCCATCATGCTTTCCTGCATATAGGCCACCAGCGCGTCGGCCTCGACGCTGCTCATGGCGCGTCCCTCAAGCAGGTTCACGCCTGCAAGGTCGGCTTGAGTCATGCCGTAGCAGCGGCCATCGGTATAGGCGCGTGGGTCGTGGTAAGGCATGGCAGTGCCGGGCCGTCCGCAGAGGATAATCTCTTTAAGCGTGGCTGCGTCATACTCAAGCGCTCGCAAATTCGGGCCGGTCGGGTTTTCGCCTATGCGCTCGCCGTTGCCGGCCCATCCGTGACAGCCGATGCAATCCTGGCCTTTCCAGACCTGGAAGCCCTCCTCCACCAATGCAGGGACGACGGTGGCGGCTGTGTCCTGGGCTTGAGCCTGAGCCAAAGGAAAGGCCAGCGCCAGGGCACCGAGCGCCAAAAAGGCACCCCGGAGCATCGGCCCGCGCATGGAACGAAGAATATCAAGCAATAAGACGATCATTGGAACCTCTGAGCCACAAATACAAAGGGCCAGCGCGGAGGGAAACCGCCGCGCTGGCTCGGACTTACCTAGAGTGAGAAGAAGTACATGGTCGAGGCAGTCTGGAACTGCTGGGCGGCCACTGCTTCATCGGAATCCGAGCTCTTGTCGGGATAATTGTGGAAGCCAAGGCCAACGCCACCGGGACCAACGGCGAGCGCAACATACTGCTTGCCGTTGATAGCGAAGGTGATCGGCGGCGCGTCGATCATGGTGCCGACATTGAAGTTCCACAGGCGTTCCAGCGTGGTGTCGTCCAGAGCGAAGATGTCACCGTTGGAGCTGGTCGCAAAGACCAGGCCGCCCGCGGTCGAAACCGTACCGCCACGCCCGGTGGAGGAGAACTCATGGCGCTGTACCACCGAACCGGTGGCTGGATCGATGGAGACCACGGCACCCGTTATGTGACCCTCCTCACCTTCCGGACGCTCATTGGGATTGTAGGTGCAACCTTCCATCAGAAGCCCGTAGACCAGCTTGGTCTTGAGGCTGTAGGTGGTCGGGAACATGTTCACGCCGCCTTCCCAATAGGGGCAGAACTGGAAGTCGGTCGGCATCTCCATCAGGTCGAAGTCCATCCGTGTTTCCGGCAGGTACTTTTGTACCTTCAGGCTCGGGTCGTACTCGACTGGCATGCCGGTCTTGGGGTCAATGCCTGCAGTCCAGTTGACCTGTTCGGCGTATTGCGAACCGTTCACATAGGAGCCGTTGGTCGCATCCAGATCGTAGTAGAAGCCGTTACGGCCAAAGTGGCTGACGATCTTGCGATCTTCCCCGTTGATCGTGGCATTGATCAACTGCTGGCTGCCGACTTCGTCGAAGTCCCAGCTGTCGTTTGGCGTGTACTGGAAGTGCCAGTTGATTTCACCGGTTTCCGCCTTCAAGGCGACGGTCGAGTTCGTGTAGAGGTTATCACCCGGGCGCTTCTTGGGCTCCCAGTCGGGATAGGGATTGCCGATACCCCACACCAGTTCGTCCCGATCGGTATCATACGAGCCCGTAACCCAGGTCGCTCCGCCACCTGTTTCGGCACCGGTCTCGAAAGACTCGTCAAGCACGGTCTGGAAATCCCAGATTACCGCACCGTCCTCGGGATTGTAGGCCTCGATGCGACCGCGCATGGGGCCGTCGCCGCCTGCCGGGCCGGTGATGATCTTACCGTCAATGGCCAGCGGTGCCATTGTGCAATATTCGACCGGATTTTGTTGGGTTTCGACGCGCCATACCAGCTCGCCTGTTTCCTTGTTGATGCGGAGGAGACCGCAGTCCGGCGTGACGCTGTAGATGGAGTCGCCGAGCAGGGCGACGCCGCGGTTGTTCAGGATGCCGGTGGCAAGCTCGCTGTCGGTATCAGGATCGTAGATCCAGTCGATATAGCCGCGGTCGCCCTTGGTGAGGTCGATGCGATAGACGCGCCCCCACCCGTCCGACATGAACATGATGCCGTCATCGACAAGCGGCGTTCCCTGCAGCGAACTGGCGAAGGCGCCGGCACCCGTGGCGCTCGGCATCAGCGGAACCGTGAAAGCAACCTTGAGGTCGCCGACGTTTTCCCTGGTGATCTCGTCAAGCGGGGAATACCGGTTCGAATCGTAGGTACGGTTGTTGGTGAGCCAGTTGCCGTCCTCCGGCTTGGAGAGGCGCTCATAGGTCACGTCGGCGGCCATCGCACTACCGGCAAAAGCCATAAGAACCGCTGCCGCGACTCCCCCCAGGAGAATTCGATTGATTTGTTTAGCCATGGGATTCCTACCCTTACAGAGATGCTGACAAGTCGTGGGCGTTACCCGCCTCTGCTACCGCCGCATGGGACAAGCCAAGCCGGTGCGACACTCAGCCTAGCTGCAAGCTGCCTCAGAAAACCCAATGTGCATTATTGCGACGTTTTGGCTGTGGCGCAGATTTATCCGGCATGCGCCTTACGGACAGCCCGGCCCATGAGCCATACCGCGACGATTGCAAAAGGCGCGGCGACCGAGATCGTCATGGTCTTCTCCCAGTGCAGCACTTCCAGCGGGCCAGCCAGGGCGTAGCTCATTATGCCCAACAGATAATAGCTGATGGCAATGGTGGAGAGACCCTCGACTGTCCGTTGCAGCAGAAACTGGCTGCGCGCGGTTTGAGCGATGGTGTCGAGCACTGCAGCGTTCTGTAACTGCATGTCGACGCCAATTCGCACGTTCAGCAGACCAATGGCCCGCTCGATCTTTGTCGAAAGTACCGCCAACCTTTTTTCCAGGGCGGAGCAGGTTGCCAGCCCAGGATCAACCCGGTTGCCGATATAGTGTCCCAACGTCGAGCCACGCGCGTTGCTTTGTTCCCGCAGCCCCGTAAGCCTCATCCTGAGGATTTCCCCATAAGCCCTTCCAGCCGCGAAACGGTAACCCAGGCGCTCTGACATCTTTCCCGACCGGACCGACAGCCCGTGAAGGTCTTCCAGCGCCGCCTGAACTGTTTCGGGAGTCGTGGCATCGGACAGACGTTCGACCAATGCCGTCAGCTCCAGCTCGATGGCTCGCAACTCCGGGGACATGCTCCGCGCCAAGGGCAGGCCCAGCAGCGCCATGGTACGATAGGTTTCGATTTCCAATAGCCTGCGCACGATGATCGATCGGCGCAGTGGCGTGAGCTTTCCTGCCGCTAGCTCGAAGCGGGTGAAGCGCTCCTCATCGGTAGTGAAATCAGTAGCAACCTGTCCTTTCTCGCCGTCGATGTCGGACAGGCACAGACTGGCCAGGTTGAACCCTGGCAGCAGCAGGTCGGGAATCGTGGCGTCGTCGATGACGTCCATGCGCATGGCGCCGATAAGCAAGCCTTCGCCGATAGCAGCTAGTCCGATTCCGTCCGGCATGTTGTCCCAGTCATCGAGCTCGCTCCGCCATGTGATCGTGACGAACTCAGTATGGAACTCCCACGTGACGTAGCGATCTTTGCTGCTGAAACTGTGCTGCCTGTCCGCCGGCCCCGGCGGTTTTACGCCAGCGCCGGCGCAAAAATCGAGGTAGTTCCCGAACACCCGCAGCATGGCGCCGGCCTCGGCCGGCATGACCAGAACCAGGCGCCTTACGCGACAGGTGGCCGGAACGATGTCGACGGGCCGCGCATGGACTTCATCCATGATATCGGCGCGATTGGGGTGATCTTTGAGAGTGATTTCGGCCATACTCGATCCTGCCCTGTCATCAGAGCGCCGCCTTGGCCGACATGGCAACTGGGCGTTATGACGCGCTACATTGGACCGAGGATCTCGCTGGTTGCACTAGTCCCGGAACCAAGTTCATCATTGACAAAGCACTTCCGCATGGCAATCACCGCGTCCCAATTTGCACTGCGAGAGCGGGGCTTCTTTGTCAGACTTGTTGACTGCAACGAGAAGGCCCGGGCGTCCACGCTCGGGCAAGCCGAGCAGCTTTCAGAAATCGTCGTGGAGCCAGCACACTTATCGGCACGGAGTTTGCCATCAGCGAGGGCGCATTCAGCGCATACTGACGCCCCTCGTGGAGCAAGCGCAGCGCGAAGGCATTCGTGTCGCCCAGAATCCCGTGCGCTTGAGCATTCATCTCGACTATTCGACCATCGGCGAAATCTG
>JAQGJI010000050.1 GCA_028290685.1 Devosia sp.
GATCGAGCACCTCGAGCAGAGCCGATGAGGGATCGCCACGGAAGTCCTGGCCCATCTTGTCGATCTCGTCGAGCAGGAAGAGTGGATTGGACTTACCCACCTTCTTGAGCGACTGGATGACCTTGCCGGGCATGGAGCCGATGTAGGTGCGGCGGTGACCGCGGATTTCGGCCTCGTCCCGAACACCGCCCAGGGCCATGCGCACGAACTCGCGGCCGGTGGCCTTGGCGATCGACTTGCCCAAGGAGGTCTTGCCGACGCCCGGAGGACCAACAAGGCACAGGATCGGACCCTTGAGTGTGCCGGTCCGCCCCTGCACCGCGAGGTACTCAAGGATGCGTTCCTTGACCTTCTCGAGGCCATAGTGATCCTCGTCCAGCACCTTTTCGGCCAAATCCAGGTCGCGCTTGACCTTGCTCTTTTTGCCCCATGGCAGGCCAAGCAGCGTGTCGAGATAATTGCGCACGACAGTGGCTTCGGCCGACATCGGGCTCATGGTCTTGAGCTTTTTCAGCTCCGCCTCGGCCTTGGTCTTGGCTTCCTTGCTCAGCTTGGTCTTGGCGATGCGCTCTTCGATCTCCGCGATCTCGTTGGTGCCTTCTTCGCCGTCGCCCAGCTCCTTCTGGATCGCCTTCATCTGCTCGTTGAGGTAGTATTCGCGCTGGGTTTTTTCCATCTGCCGCTTCACGCGGCTGCGGATGCGCTTTTCCACCTGCAGAACGCCGATCTCGCCTTCCATCAAGCCGAGAATCTTCTGGAAACGCTCCGCGACCGACAGGGTCGAAAGCAAATCTTCCTTCTCGTTGATCTTGATCACCAGATGGCTGGCGATGGTATCGGCCAGCTTGGAATGGTTTTCGATCTGCCCAACGGCAGCGACGACCTCCGCCGAGATCTTCTTGTTGAGCTTCACATAGCTCTCGAACTCGGTCGTTGCCGAGCGCGCCAGCGCCTCGACCTCGGTTGCGTCCTCAACAGGTTCAGGCAGAATCGAGGCTTCCGCTTCGAAATAATCCACCGTCTGTAAATAGCGATCGATCGTTGCGCGGCTCAGGCCCTCGACCAGCACCTTGACAGTGCCGTCGGGGAGCTTCAGCAACTGCAAAACCGTTGCAATCGTGCCCGTGTCATAAATCTGGTTCGGCGCCGGATCATCGTCCTGCGCATTCTTTTGGGTCACCACCAGGATGTGCTTGTCGTCGCGCATGACTTCTTCAAGCGCCTTGACCGATTTCTCGCGCCCGACGAACAGCGGCACGATCATGCCTGGAAACACAACGATGTCGCGCAGCGGGAGAACCGGGTAAACGCGATCCCGGCTTGCATCGCCGCCCGTGGGATTGACGTCCGTCATCTCGTATCCTTTCCGGGGCGCGCGGGAGGAAGGATGGTCACGCGCCCGTAGTAGACAGCTTCAGCATGAAGGCTGTGCTGATTCCGGTTAATAAATAGGTTGCCCCAAGGGTCCCGCAAGTCAACTTTGCGGAAATGTGACACATCTTTCAAGACCGCACGGGAGATATGCAGTCAGCCCGGAAACATCGGCGTGCCTTACAAACATGGCTGAATTGCCGCTCGGTCTTGTGCCAGACCCATACATCGTCAACAAGGTCCCCACCATATCGGAGGCGAGTGGATGGCTGTAAAGAGCAAGCGCATAGATCTGCTGGGGATTGCTACTGCGGCCGGCGCCTCTGTGCGCGGCGCCGGCATGGGTCCTGAGGCCCTGCGCGTGGCCGGCCTTATCGAAGCGCTGCTCGACCTTGAACACGAGGTGATCGACCATGGCGATCTGCGGCGCGCACCCCCCTCGCCCGGTGCCAGCCCAGCCAGCCAGCGGTTGCCCGACGAGCGCCGCAACGATGTGCTCGATCTGGCCGCGCGGACCAGCGATCACGGATGTGAGCTTCTGCAGCAGGGCGGGTTCCCCGTCTTCATCGGCGGCGATCATTCCATAGCCATGGGCAGCGTCTCGGCCGTGGCGCGCCACTGCGACACCAGGGGCAAGCCCGTCTTCGTGTTGTGGATCGATGCCCACGCCGATTTCAACACTCCCATCACTTCCCCCACCGGCAATCTGCACGGCATGCCGCTAGCCTTGCTCTGCGGTGAGCCCGGGTTCGACGACAGCTTCCACGGACCATGGCTGGGCCGGATCGACTCGCGAAACGTGTCCATTATCGGTGCACGTTCCATTGACCGCGACGAGCGGCGATTGCTGCAGTCGCGCGGCGTGGAAGTCATCGACATGCGCAAGATCGACGAGCTTGGCGTCGTGGCGCTGATGCGCGGCGTAATCGAGCGCGTAAAGAACGCCGGTGGCCATTTGCATGTCAGCCTCGACGTGGATGCGATGGACCCGGCCATTGCCCCGGGGGGCGGCACTCTGGTTCCCGGCGGGCTGAGCTATCGGGAAGCCCACCTCATCATGGAAATGCTGCATGACAGCGGCGTTGTGGGTTCGCTCGACGTGGTCGAGCTAAACCCTTTTCTTGATCACGGCGGCCAAAGCGCGACCCTGCTGGTCGATCTGGTTGCCAGCCTGTTCGGCCGCACCATCATGGGCGAGGAGGCCGGCCCGATGGAGTTCGCAACTGGCGAAGACTCTTAGGCACCCACATAGCGGGCCCTTGGCCGGATCAGTTCTCCCGCACGCACCTGCTCGAGCGCATGCGCCAGCCAGCCGACGCTGCGCGCCAGAGCGAAGATCACGAGGGGTGCGCCGCGAGGCAGATCATGGGCGGCGGTGAGCGCGGCAAGGGCAAAATCAATATTGGGCCGTTCGCCGGTAACGTCCTCCCCTTCGGCCGCCAGATCACCGAACGGCGGCGGCAACACCATATGCGCCAGCAGATGCTTCGCTCGCATGTCGCCCTCCGGGTAAAGCGGGTGGCCAAACGAAGGCACGTGCAGCCCCTGCTCCAGCCGTGCCGCTATAGCTGCCCGGGCACCATGGCGGGCCGCGTCGTCGCTTAGCGTCAACACGGCCCCCGCCGCGCTCCCGTGCAGCGGCCCGGTGAGTGTAGCCAAACCCGAAAGCGCTGCTGCAGCGAGCGACGCGCCGGTCGAGGCTGTGACGCGGGCGGCGAAGGTGGAGGCATTGAGTTCATGATCGGCAAGCAGCACGAGAGCCCGCCTGAGCAGATCGGCTGCTTGCGGACGCTGCCATCGCTTGGCGAGCCGGATATGAAGCGCATCGCCTGTTGAAGGACCGCCGGCAAGTGCCAGGGCGATGTCTCCCAGGACGGACGCAGCTTCCCGTTGCAGCACCTTGGG
Organism: Devosia sp.; assembly: GCA_028290685.1. GTDB lineage: Bacteria > Pseudomonadota > Alphaproteobacteria > Rhizobiales > Devosiaceae > Devosia. The sequence continues at coordinate 3,277 of JAQGJI010000050.1, forward strand.
AGAACGCCCTATGCTCGGCGCATCGCCGGCCGCGCGCCCGGCAAGCACAGCGAAAGCATCCGCGATGCTCCCTTCGCCTGTGGCTTTGCTCTTGGGCAGCTTCACCGCCTCCCCCTGCCATAGCAGCGCAGCAACATCTTCCAGCGTCGCCGATACGGCGAGCCCGGCAGCATTTTCGCCCCGATACAGCAAAATCCCGTCGGCGATGGTCGAGATGCTGGTCTGCATCACCGGCTCGCCCCACCGTATTGCCTCCTGCGCGATCGTTTCCTGCTTCCGGCGCCCAACTCGCCGCTGCGCCATGCGGCGCACGTCATCGCCCCGATAAAGGCTCTTGCGTGGGTCCGCGGGGTCTGGCTTCGCCTTGATCCGCCCCCGGCTCACATTGGCGTAGAGCGTCTGGGGCTGCGTCCCAAGAAGCGCCAGCGCATCCGCAGCTGAGAGCCAGTCCACCATGTTACATTGATCCAAAGCGTCAAGATTGACGTCAATGTATAGCTGGTTATTTCTTGGACAATCAAAGAGAAAAGGTGGGCGACATGGGCGACGGCCTGGACGACGTGATCGCGGCTGAAACAGTGCTTTCCGATGTCGATGGCGCAGGCGGGCGGCTGATCATTCGAGGTGTGTCACTCGATGATCTTGTTGGCAGCCGCTATGAGGATGTGCTGGGCCTTCTGCTTGCCGGATTCTTCGCGCTGCCGGTAGCGCCGGGACCGGCGCTTGGCCAGGCGCGCCGGCGTGTGTTCGAGCACGTCAATGACGCCCCCTCGCTGGCACACCTCCCGCTTGTCGACGCCATGCGCGCCCTGGTAGCCCGGTTGCCGGACGGAGTTGGGCTCGATGCCGCACTGTCACTGCTAGCTGCACCGGCGGTGTTCACCCCTGCCCTCCTGCGCCTGCGCGCCGGTGAGCAGCCCCTGGCACCCGACCCGGACCTGCCGCACGCTGCTGATATATTGCGGATGATGACCGCCAGGACGCCCGCGTCGGAACAGATTGCCGCGCTCGACCGGTATCTCGTCACCGTCGCCGATCATGGCCTGAATGCATCAACCTTTGCCGCCCGTGTCGTTGCCTCCACCGGCGCCGGATTGACCTCGGCAGCACTGGCTGG
>JAQGJI010000066.1 GCA_028290685.1 Devosia sp.
GTCGATCTCCGTCGATCAGGATTCTGGCACGCGGGAATGGTGCGGACAAGCTTGCCTGCGCATGCGGAGGAATTTGGGCGGCGTCTATGCGGGCTGGCCGCCAATCGACTGCACCGCCTTGGCACCCGCTTCGATGCCCTTGGCCAGGGCCGTGCGCTCATCGTCACCGCCGAGGCTTGCGGCGATGAAGCCGGCAGCGAAGGCATCGCCGGCGCCCGTGGAATCGACGACGCTGACGGCCGGGGCGGAGAGCTCATGTCGAATGCCATCCTTGCCGCCCAGCGCAGCGCCGTTGCGGCCACGCTTGATCAGCACCGTGTCGTAATGCTCGCCCAGGAGGCGCATCTGGGCCTCAAAACTGACAAGCCCCGTCAGCGCTTCGGCTTCACTTTCATTGGCAAAGATGGCGGTGGCGCCTTTCGTCCAGTCGAGGAACTGCTCGGGGCCGACTTCGACCAGAAACCCGACCGATGCCGGATCGATGGCGACGGCGATACCGCGGGCACGCGCTGCCGCGAACAGCCCCTGCACCGCCGCCCGCGGGCCGGGGGCGAAAAAGCTGTAGCCCGAGACCATGACCATGCCGATATCGTCGAGCAGGTCGGCGGGCAGGTCATCTGGCGATAGGTTGAGATTGGCGCCGCGATCGGTGAGGAAACTGCGCTCGCCATCGGGGTCGACGATGGTCACCAGCACGCCTGAGGGTTGCTCCCGGTCGCCGCCCAGGATCGGCACCACGCCGTGTCCGCGGAAATAGTTTTCGTACATGGCTTTGTCCGCAACGCCGACGCGCGCCGCGAACACCACGTCGGCGCCCATGGCGCCCAACCAGACCGCCTGGTTGGCGCCCGAGCCGCCCGGACGGCTGCGCACCGTGGCACGGCGGTCGCTGCCTTTGACGATGGGACCCTCGGGCACCACGATGACGTCGGTCATCACGTCCCCGACGACGAGAACCCGACGGTTCATGCGCGACGCACGGCCGGCTTGGGCGCAGTGCGCGCCGCCATGGCCACCGCGATCTGCGCCGCCACCTTAGCGTTGTTTTCCACCAGCGCGATGTTGGAGACGAGCGACTTTCCGTCGGTCAGCTCGAAAATGCGCTTGAGCAGGAACGGCGTCAGCGCTTTACGCGAAATGCCTTCCTGTTCAGCGCCACGAATAGCCTCGGCAATCCGCGCTTCGATGGCCGATGGATCAAGTGCATCGGCCTCGGGGATTGGATTGGCCACCAGCACCCCGCCCATGCCGAGGTCCGCCTGCATGGCGACCACCTTGGCAATATCGGCGACGTCATCAAACCGGTGATCCACCTTGTGCCCGCTCTGGCGCGCCCAGAAAGCCGGGAAATCGTCGGTGCAATAGCCGATCACTGGCACGCCATTGGTCTCCAGCACCTCCAGCGTCTTGGCGATATCGAGGATCGACTTGGCGCCGGCACAGACCACGCAAACTGGCGTACGGCTCAATTCCTCGAGGTCCGCCGATATATCGAACGTGGCTTCTGCGCCGCGATGCACCCCGCCAATGCCCCCGGTCGCAAACACATGGATGCCGGCCAGCGCCGCGATCTGCATCGTCGTCGCTACTGTGGTACCGGCAATCTCGCCCTTGACCAGCAGCGCCGAAACATCGCGCCGGCTAGCCTTGGCCGCCGTGCCACCGGTCTGTGCCAGCCGCTCGAGGTCCTCGCCCGAAACACCGACGCAGAACCGGCCATCCATGATGGCGATGGTCGCCGGCACCGCGCCATTATCACGGATCACCTGTTCCACATTGGTCGCCATCGCCAGGTTCTGCGGATAAGGCATGCCATGGGTGATGATGGTGGATTCCAGCGCCACCACAGGCTTGCCGCCAGCAAGGGCCTCCCGAACTTCCGGAGTGATCGACAGATAAGACTTGGCGGCCATGGCCGGACCTCGCAAATGCTGGTGGTTGTGAGCCATTGCGGCCCGTTCTGGCGGGGGTTTTGCGCTGCCATGCGGCAAGGCGTCAAGTCCCCCAAAGTCAGGGCCAAAACGCTTGTCGGCAGCGCCATTTGGTTTTAGGGTCCCCTCATATCCGGGCAGGAAAGGGCACTTCGCTGCAGACACTCACCATTGACCGGCCGATAGCCGCCGCTCGATATGCGCCCCGCCAAGGGCAGAGTTCGCCGAAGTCCTCCGGCGCTTTCGGGAGCGGGCTTGCCGCACCCTTGCCGTTCCTTGTCCAGCTACGTCAAAGATAAGCGCTCGCGCTGAACTGTCCGCCACTGGCTGGACGTGCACCCGCTCCGGCGCCGCTGCGCCGCGACACACCAATCGAACCAAACAGGAGCCCTCTTCAAGATGAACAAATCGCTCGCCCTTGCCTTTGGTGCCCTCGTGATCGCCAGCCCCGCGCTGGCCCAGGAAGAACCGGTCCTTAATGTCTACAACTGGTCCGACTACATCGCCGAGGACACCATCGCCAATTTCACGGCGCAAACCGGGATCCAGGTCAACTACGACGTTTATGACACCAATGAGATCGTCGACGCCAAGCTGCTGGCTGGCTCCTCGGGCTATGACATCGTCGTGCCCTCAGGCAATTTTCTTGAACGCCAGATCCAGGCCGGCCTGATCCTTGAGCTCGACAAGTCCAAGCTGCCAAACCTTGCCAATCTCGATCCGGCAGTGATGGCGACTGCTGCTGCGCAGGACCCGGACAACGCCCATGGCGTGCCCTACATGATCAACACGATCGGCTTTGGCTACAATGTGGCCAAGGTCACCGAAGCGCTTGGGGCCGATGCGCCGCTCGACAGCTGGGATTTGATCTTCAAGCCTGAATACGCCGAAAAGCTGGCCGCGTGCGGCATCAGCCTGCTCGACAGCCCGTCAGAAGTGGTGGGCATCGCGCTCAACTATCTGGGCCTTGATCCCAATTCGGAAAGCGAAGAGGACCTCGCCCAGGCCGAGGCTCTGCTGACCAGCATCAAGCCCCATATCCGCTACTTCAGCTCGTCGCAGTATATCGACGATCTGGGCAATGGCGAAACCTGCCTGGCCCTGGGCTATTCGGGGGACATCTTTATTGCCGCCGATGCCGCGGCTGCGGCCGGTCAGGGTGTTGAAGTGCAATATGTGATTCCAAAGGAAGGCGCGGCGACCCTGTTCGATTTCCTCGCCATTCCGGTCGATGCGCCCCATCCCGACAATGCCCACAAATTCATCAACTACATTCTGGAACCCCAGGTGGTGGCCGCCATCACCAATTACGTGTTCTACGCCAACCCGAACCTGCCCGCGACCGAGTTCGTGGATGAAGCCGTCAAAACCAATCCAGGCATCTACCCGCCTGCCGAAACCATCGCCAATGCCTTTGTGCTCAAGGCCCACAGCCCTGAATACGAAGAGGTCTTGACCCGTACCTGGACCCGCATCAAAACGGGCCAGTAACACCGGTTATCAGGGGCGGCAGCCGCCGCCCCTCAGCCTTTCATGAGTGCGCCATGGCCAAAAAGCCGCAACTTGCTATCGACACCAGGCCCTGGCGCGACCCCGCGGCCAAGCCATTTGTGCGCATCAGAAACGTCACCAAGAAATTCGGCGACGTTTATGCCGTCTCCGACGTGTCGCTGGATATCTTCAAATCCGAACTGTTTTGCCTGCTGGGTGGCTCGGGCTCGGGCAAATCGACCCTGCTGCGCATGCTGGCCGGCTTCGAGCAGCCGACGTCCGGCACCATCGAGATCGATGGGCAGGACATGACGGAGGTGGCGCCCTACAACCGTCCCGTCAACATGATGTTTCAGAGCTATGCGCTGTTTCCGCACATGAATGTGGAACAAAACATCGCCTATGGGCTCAAGCGCGATCAGTTGCCCGCCGGTGAAATCCATGACCGCGTGGCCGAGCTTTTGAGCCTTGTCAAACTGCAGGACTATGGCAAGCGCCGTCCGCATCAACTCTCGGGCGGCCAGCGCCAGCGGGTCGCCCTGGCCCGCGCCCTTGCCAAGCGCCCCAAGCTGCTACTGCTTGATGAACCTCTTGGCGCGCTCGACAAGAAGCTGCGCGAGGAAACCCAGTTCGAACTGGTCAAGATTCAGGAAACGCTGGGCGTGACCTTCATCGTGGTGACCCACGACCAGGAAGAGGCCATGTCGCTCGCCACCCGCATCGGGGTGATGAATTATGGTGAAATCGCCATGATCGGGGAGCCAACCGATATCTATGAATTTCCCAACTCCAAGTTCGTGGCGGGCTTTATCGGCTCGGTCAACATGGTGGAAGGCGTTGTCACCGAGGACGAACCGGGCCATGTCCGCATCCGCTCGGCGGAACTGGGCTGCGATATCTATGTCGGGCACGGCGTTGATTGCGCCCCAGACCAGATCCTGTGGTGGGCAATCCGGCCAGAAAAGATCGCGCTCAGCCGCGACAAGCCCGAAAGCACCGAGGGCGCCAATGTCACCCAGGGGATCGTGGAGGAAATCGGCTATCTGGGCGACATGAGCGTTTATCAGGTCCGCCTCGAGAGCGGCAAACATCTGCGCGTTACCCAGACCAATACGATACGGGGCAATCCCGACGCCATTACCTGGGACGAGCAGGTCTACCTGCAATGGGGCGACAATGCCGGATCGGTGCTGACGGTATGATGAGGCTGGAGGCGCTCGCTTGCCGGCAATGGCTTGAGCAAACATATCCCAGTCGCCCCCTCCCCCTCGAGGAGGGGGTAGACAGTGCCTCTCTAGCTTTGGTGGGAGCCACCCATGTCTAGCTTTGACACCGAAGCCCCAGCCCCGCGCCGGCGCCGTCCATGGACCGTGGTCGAGCGCGGGCTGACGGCCATCGGGCTGTCTGGCAAGGCGCTCGTCATTGCCGCGCCCGCCATCTGGCTGACCGTGTTTTTCCTGGTCCCGCTGGCTGTGGTTTTCGGTATTTCACTGACAGTCAAGCAGTTCGGCCGCCCGCCCTATACGCCGCTGCTGACCAATGAAGAGGGCACGGTGCAACTGACCTTGCACCTTAACAACTATATCCGCCTGTTCACCGACGGGCTTTATATCTCGGCCTATCTTTCCTCCATTCGAATAGCGCTGATTTCTACCATCATCGCCCTCTGCATCGGCTATCCCATGGCCTATGCCATTGCGCGCGCGCCGGACCAGTGGCGCAATATACTGCTGATGCTGGTGATCCTGCCGTTCTGGACTTCGTTCCTGCTGCGCGTTTATGCGCTCACAGGCTTCATGCGCGGCAATGGGGTCATCAACCAGTTCCTGGGCCTTTTCGGCATCGAGCCGCTGGTGATGATGCAGACCGATTTTGCGGTCTATGTCGGCATTGTTTATTCCTACCTGCCCTTCATGATCCTGCCGCTCTACACCAATCTGGTGAAGCTGGACGGCGCGCTGCTCGAAGCATCCGCCGATCTGGGCGCCCGCCCCTTGCGCACGTTCTTGTCCATCACCCTGCCCCTGTCGATGCCAGGCATCATTGCGGGTTCCATGCTGGTGTTCATCCCCGCTATCGGCGAGTTCGTCATTCCCTCCTTGCTGGGCGGGCCGTCGACGCTGATGATCGGGCGGGTGCTGTGGGACGAGTTCTTCGCCAATACCAATTGGCCGCGCGCCTCAGCGGTCGCGGTGGCCATGCTGGTGGTTGTCGTTATCCCCATCATGCTGCTGCAAAGGGCGCAGGATGCGGTGCAGGACCGGGAAAGGGCCAAATAGATGCGGCGCGGCTGGTTTCTTCCCATTGCAGCAAGCCTTGGCTTTGGCTTCCTGTATGCACCCATTGTTTCACTGGTGGTGTTTTCCTTCAACGAAAGCAGTCTGGTCACCGTCTGGTCGGGGTTCTCGACCAAATGGTACGGTGAACTTCTGGCAGACCCGCAAATGCTGGGTGCTGCCTGGCTTAGCGTGCAGGTGGCATTCGCCGCCGCCAGTATTGCCCTGGTGCTGGGCACGCTCTGTGCGGTGGCGCTGGTGCGCTTCCGTAAATTCCGGGGCCGAACGGTTCTGGCCGGAACGGCTTCGGCGCCGCTGGTCATGCCTGACGTGATCACGGGCCTTGCACTGCTGCTGCTGTTTGTGGCCATGGAGGCAAGTCTGGGCTGGCCTGCCGGACGGGGCCTGCTCACCATCATCATTGCCCACTCAACGTTCTGCACCGCCTATGTGGTGGTGGTGGTGCAGTCGCGACTGTCGGATCTGGATTTGAGCCTGGAAGAGGCCGCCATGGATCTGGGTGCGACGCCGATCCGGGTCTTTTTCGATATCACCCTGCCCATCATCGCCCCGGCTCTGGTCTCGGGGTGGCTCCTGGCGTTTACCCTGTCGCTGGATGATCTGGTGATCGCCAGCTTTGTCTCGGGCCCGGGCTCGTCGACGCTGCCCATGGTGATTTTTTCCAAGGTTCGCCTGGGCGTTTCGCCCGATGTCAATGCCTTGGCGACCATCATCATCGGCATTGTAGCAATCGGAGTTCTGGGCGCTACCGTGCTGCAATTGCGGGCACGGCCCAAAAAGGCAAAGGCCTGAAGCGGTCGGTTCAAGGTGCCGGGGCGACAAAAATGTGTGACTGGACAGATGGGAAAAACCGGCGCAACATATTCCCATGTTCAACCAACGCAAAGGAGGTGATCCAATGTCTATTGAGAATACGGTGCTCGCGACAGGTCTTGGATTTGAAGTGCTAGCGATGGGGATGCCTGCCTAGCACACCTCCTTAGGCCTTGAGGCCGAAACTCAGGAAAGGGTCGCTCCATGGGGCGGCCCTTTTTTCATGCCCCTTGACGAAAACGGCCAAGCCCCCGATACCGCAGGCGAGAAGTGTTCTGGCGTAAGTCCTGGAGTGTTCGATGTCCCCGGCCGATTTCGTGCTGACCCTGAGTTGCGCCGACCGCCCCGGTATCGTGGCCGCAATTACCACCGAACTCGCAGCGCTCAGCGCCAATATCGCCGAGTCCAATCAGTTCTGGGATCGCGAGACGGGACGCTTCTTTATGCGGTTAGCCTTCACGGCACCCCAAAGCGTTAACCGCGACACTATCGAGCGGGCGCTGAAATCGCCGATCGAACGGTTCGGGATGAAGACCAGTCTGGTCGATGAAGCGCGCAAGAAGCGCATCGTCATCATGGTTTCCAGGTTCGACCACACGCTGCGCCATCTGCTCTATCAAATCCAGGTGGGATGGCTCGACGCCGAAGTCGCCGCGGTCATATCCAACCACGACACAACCCAAAGGCTCGCCGAGGCCGAGGGAATTCCGTTCCACCTGCTGCCCGTAACCGCCGCGACCAAGGCCGCCCAGGAAGAGCAGGTGCTTGGTCTGGTCAAGCAATCAGGCGCCGATCTGGTGGTTCTTGCCCGCTACATGCAGGTGCTTTCCGATCAGCTCTCGACCCGGCTGTTCGGCCAGGTCATCAATATCCACCACTCGTTCCTGCCCAGCTTCAAGGGCGCCAAGCCTTATCACCAGGCCCATGAGCGCGGTGTCAAGATCATTGGGGCCACGGCCCATTATGTGACGCCCGACCTGGACGAAGGTCCGATCATCGAGCAGGAAACTGCCCGGGTGACCCACGCCATGAGCCCGGACGATCTTGTTGCGGCGGGCCGCGACATCGAGAGCCGCGTGCTGGCTCGGGCCGTCAAGCTGCACCTGGAAAACCGGGTGATGCTGAACGGAAAAAAGACCGTAGTCTTTGGCTAGCGGTCCCGGCAACCAGGCAAGGAGTTTTACCCTGTTCAACGACACCTCTTTGCTGATCGGGCTCGGCTGTGCCGCCTTGTTGATCGTGTGGCTGGTGTTCGGGCTGGTCAAGAAGGTTCTGGGACTGGCTCTGCTCGCTGCGGTTTTCGGGGCAGGCTTGATGCTCTGGAACAATCCAGGGCTGCTGCACCAATTGCTCGGTGCAGCCGCCGCTTTCATGGGCAGCAATTAGCCGTCAACCGGCACATCCTCCAGCCGCAGTGAATCTGCCAGGCTGGTCTGGTCGAGCACTCCCCGGGTTGCCAGCGTCACACGCTCGAACACATGTCGTATTTCGCACGCCCGTTCGTCCCGGCAGTCCTCGCATTTCCGGTAGGCGATCTTTGAAAGGCATGGCAGGGGAGCTATGGGGCCATCAATCAGCCGCAGAACTTCGCCGAACATGATCTGCTCGGGTGGCTTGAGCAGTTCATACCCCCCTGAGCGCCCCCGGCGGCTGGCCACGAAACCGCCCCGCTTGAGCTCAAGCAGGATCTGTTCAAGAAATTTCTTGGGAATGGATTGCTGTTTGGAGATTTCGCCAATCATCATGGTTTCCCCGCGCCCTGCCCGGGCTAACGAAACCAAGGCCCGCAAGGCATATTTGGCTTTCTGCGAAATCATCTCTTGCCAGTTACTCGCAATGCGCTCCGGGACGCAATAAACTCCGACCTATGGATGACGCTCGAAAAGGACCCATCCGTCACATCGACGCCTTCTTCGACGCTCTAGCCCCTGGGTTCGGGCACCACTAGCGGCACGATCTTGTCTCGGTGTTCCGGCTCAGCCTCCTTGTCCTCGTCCTCGGCGTCGCTGTCCGGCGCCGCATCGTCTTGGAGAACCGGCTGGGGCTCAGATGCCTCAGCACTGCTCAGTTGCGGCACCGGTTGGCCAACAGCCGGTTCTGGAGCGGCCAGCTCCGGCCCGATCTCGCTTATGGTGATCGCGGCTTCGTCGACAATGATCTGCGCCGGCTGCATTTGCGGGGCAACCAGCACCGCTGTTTCCGCCAGGGCCGCTGCTGCCTCGGTTGCGGTCGGCGGCCCTTCCACAGCTTCCGGCTCGGCCAGCAACGGCGCATCACCGGCGTTCGGCGGCGTCGATTCAGCGGTTTGGGGGACCGCCCCCATTTCCTCGACGTCGCCAACTGCCGGGTCTGCGGCAAGCCAGGTCACGTCGGCCTCCAAATCGTCAGGCTCAAGACTCTCGATG
>JAQGJI010000067.1 GCA_028290685.1 Devosia sp.
ACCCGTTTTATTCCGCTCGAGGAGCCTACCACCATGGATGATGTCATTGTTATTGGCGGCAGCTTTGCCGGCCTTGCCGCAGCCCTGCAACTGGGCCGCACGCGGCGCAAGGTTGTGGTGCTCGACACCGGCCTGCCGCGCAATCGCTATGCCGCCCACGCCCATGGCCTGTTCGGGCACGACAATCGCTCGCCGGGCGAAATCCTGGACCTGGCCCGCGCGCAACTGGCGCTCTATCCCAATGTGCGCACGCTCAAGGCGCGAGCGGTTCGTGCCAGTGGATCGATCGACAATTTCGTGGTCGTCACGGAAGGCGGCGAAGCCCTGCCGGCCCGCCGGCTGCTGCTGAGCTATGGCCGCACCGACCATTTCCCCGATGTGCCCGGCTTTGCCGAATGCTGGGGCAAGAGCGTGGTATCGTGCCCCTATTGTCACGGCTATGAAGTTGCCGGAAAACATTGGGGCCTGCTTTACCATTCCCCCGTGTCGGTGCACGTGCCGCCGCTCTACAATCACTGGACCGACCGGATCACGCTGTTCACCGATGGCCACGATCTGCCCCGGGACGAGCGCCAGACGCTGGAGCAGCGCGGCGTGGTCGTTGTGGATGGCCCGATCGCTTCGCTGGCGCACACCTCGGGCGAGCTGGCGGCGGTGGTCATGGCCGATGGGCGTTCGGTGGCGATAGACACGCTTTTTGCGCATCCGCGCAGCACGCCTTCAAGCAATCTGCACGAGGCACTGGGCGTGACCATGGCAGCGTCTTCGGTGGGGGAAGTCATCAAGACCGATGAAAACCACCAGACCAGCCTGCCCGGCGTCTACGCAGCGGGCGATGTGGCCAACCCCATGAGCAGCCTGACCGTCGCCACCCATGCGGGCGCCATGGCCGCCATTCAGGCGCAGCAATCGCTGATCGTTTGAGGGCGAGCGGGGCCTACAACAGCCCCAGATGACGCCCGACGCTTTCCACGTCCTTGTCGCCGCGCCCGGACAGGCACAACACGATCGACTGGTCCTGGGCCATGGTGGGCGCAACTTTCATCAGCTGCGCCAGGCCATGAGCCGATTCCAGCGCCGGGATAATGCCCTCGAGCCGGGTGCACAGCTGGAAGGCTTCCAGCGCTTCGTTGTCGGTGATCGGCGCGTAGGTGACGCGCTTGGTATCGTGCAGGAACGAGTGCTCGGGACCGACGCCGGGATAATCAAGGCCCGCCGAGATGGAATGGCCTTCCAGGATCTGCCCGTCGCGGTCCTGCAGCAGATAGGTGCGGTTGCCGTGCAGCACCCCGGCGCGCCCGCCGGTCATGGAGGCGGCGTGGCCGTTTTCGATGTCGATGCCATGCCCGCCCGCTTCGGCGCCATAGATCGCCACTTCCGGATCATCGAGAAAGGCATGGAAGGTGCCGATGGCGTTGGAGCCCCCGCCAACACAGGCAACCACGGCGTCGGGCAGCTTGCCTTGGCTTGCCTTGAACTGCGCCTTGAGCTCGGTGCCGATCACGGACTGGAAGTCGCGCACCATTTCCGGATAGGGGTGCGGCCCGGCAGCCGTGCCGATCAGGTAATAGGTGGTTTCCACATTGGTGACCCAGTCGCGCAGCGCCTCGTTCATGGCGTCCTTGAGCGTGCCGGCCCCGGCGGTGACGGCGCGCACTTCGGCGCCCAGCATCTTCATGCGCAGCACATTGGGCATTTGCCGCTCGACGTCGGTTGCGCCCATGAAAATGGTGCAGGGCAGGTCGAACTTGGCGCACACCGTGGCTGTTGCGACCCCGTGCTGGCCGGCGCCGGTCTCGGCGATGACGCGCGTCTTGCCCATGCGCTTGGCCAGAAGAATCTGCCCCAGGCAATTGTTGATCTTGTGCGAGCCGGTGTGGTTGAGCTCCTCGCGCTTGAACCAGACCTTGGCGCCGCCCAGGTGCTCGGTCAGGCGCTTGGCGAAATAGAGCGGGCTGGGGCGGCCGGCGTAATGGACCGAAAGGTCGTCCAGCTCGGCCTTGAAGGCGGGGTCGATCTTGGCAGCACGGTAGTGTTGTTCCAGATCCAGGATCAGCGGCATCAGCGTTTCGGCAACGAAGCGCCCGCCATAGGGGCCGAACCGGCCCTGCTCGTCGGGGCCGTTGCGCAGGGAATTGATGCCGTCGGTGTCCACTTGGGGTGTCCTTCGATACTTGGCCGCTCCCGGCCAGGTGACCGAAAGAGGAATGCTTATACGGCGGAGCGCGCGTTTCGGATGAAGGCTTCGATCAACCGCTTGTCCTTGACGCCCGGTGCGCTTTCGACGCCCGAGGACACATCCACCCCCGATGGCCGCACGGTGCGAATGGCCTCGGCTACGGTTTGTGGCGTCAGCCCCCCCGAAAGCATGAAGGGGATCGAGGGGTCAAGCGCCTTGAGCAGGCCCCAGTCAAAGGTTTCGCCCAGGCCCCCGGGACGGTCGGCCCCCTTGGGGGGCTTGGCATCGAGCAGGATACGATCGGCGATGCTGGCAAAGCCGGCAACATGGGACACGTCCTCGGCAGAGCCGATCGGCAGCGCCTTGATGATTTCGACACCGGCCTCGGCGCGGATGGTTTCCACGCGATGGGGCGATTCGGGGCCGTGCAGCTGGATCCAGTCGGGCCCAAGGGCGGCGATCTCGGCGACGCAGGAATTATCGGGGTTGACCAGCACGACGCAGGTTTGCACCCGGCCGCGCGCTTCCCCGATCAGGCTGGCGAGATCTTCGACCGAAACATGGCGCGGGGAGCGCGCAAAGTGCATGAAGCCCACCATGTCGGCGCCAGCATCGATCGCCGCGTCCAGGATGGGAGAGGTTTTGATGCCGCAAATCTTGACGATCAGGGGGTCGGCCATGGCGTTAATCAGCGAAGCTCCAGCAAATCATCGACTTCGGCGAGGGGCCCGGCCGG
>JAQGJI010000074.1 GCA_028290685.1 Devosia sp.
GTTGTACTTGATCAACGTCGCGTCGCCATATTTAACCCAACACACCGCATTCGCAAAACAGGATTAGGTCCCACATGACTCAATTGGATAATGTCCCCGACATCATCTACACCAAGGTAGATGAGGCGCCCCAGATCGCTTCAGCATCGCTGTTGCCGATCATACGCCGCTTCGCCGCCGAGGCCGGCGTTTCGGTGGGCACCAAGGACATTTCGCTCGCCGGCCGCATCATCGCGGCTTTTCCCGAAAACCTGACCGGGGCCCAGCGCCAGGCCGATGATCTTGCTGAATTGGGTGAACTGGTAAAATCGCCAGTGGCCAACGTGATCAAGCTGCCCAACATCTCGGCTTCCTTGCCCCAGTTGCTTGGAGCTTTGAAGGAGCTGCAGTCTCAAGGGTATGACCTGCCTGACTATCCCGAAGAGCCCGCCACCCCGCTGGACCATGAAATCCGCAAACGGTTCGATGCGATCAAGGGCTCGGCTGTGAACCCGGTCCTGCGCGAAGGCAATTCCGACCGCCGCGCCGCGCTTGCGGTCAAGAACTATGCCAAGGCCAATCCCCATTCGATGGGCACTTGGAGCCCAGACAGCAAGACCTATGTCTCGACCATGTCAGGCGGCGATTTCCGTGCCAACGAGAAATCGACCACCATCGGTGCTGACCAGGCAGGGCCAGCCCGGATCGAACTAACGAGCCGCGACGGCTCAGTTGACATCCTCAAAGAGGGACTGAATTACTCGGCAGGCACGGTGGTGGATGCGACTTTCATGTCTGCCAAGGCCCTGAGGGCATTCCTGGCGGAACAGATCGATGGATCCAAGCGCAATGGTGTCCTGTTTTCGCTGCACTTGAAGGCGACAATGATGAAGGTCTCGGACCCGATCATCTTTGGCCATGCCGTTGAAGAATTCCTGCGACCCTTGTTCGAAAAACACGGTGCAGCTCTCCATGCTGCTGGCGTCGACCCAAGTTCGGGCCTTGGTACTTTGCTGGATAAAGTAGCACTGATGCCAGAGCGAGAGGCCATCGAGGCGGACATTGAAGCCATCATGGCGGACCGCCCAGCGATGTACATGGTCAATTCGGACAAGGGTGTGACCAATCTGCACGTGCCCTCGGATGTGATCATCGACGCGTCCCTGCCGGCGCTGATCCGCGCGGGCGGTAAAGGTTGGGGCCCGGACGGACAGGCGGCCGACACCAACTGCATTATCCCCGACAGCTCCTATGCAGCCGTTTATCAAGAGGCCATCAGCTATTTCAAGCAGACCGGCGCGCTTGACCCAGCCACAGCCGGGTCTGTTCAAAACGTAGGCTTGATGGCGCAAAAGGCCGAGGAGTACGGCTCGCATCCGACCACGTTCAAGATCCCGGCGGACGGCACTGTCCGGTTGATTGCAGCCAATGGTGAAGTGCTCCATGAGCACGAGGTGGAAGCCGGCGATATCTGGCGGGCGGCGTCCACCCAGCGGGCCGCTATCGAGGACTGGGTCAAGCTTGGCATGGCTCGCCAGAAAGCGGAGGGCTGCGGGGCTATTTTCTGGCTGGACCAAAGCCGGCCGCACGATGCGCATATCATCAACTACGTCAAGCCGATGCTTGCTGCTGCCGGCGTGGCCGACAAGTTTCAGATCCTCGCGCCCGGTGAAGCCACACGGATATCTTTTGAAACCATCCGCCGTGGCGAGAACACCATTTCAATCTCCGGCAACGTGCTGCGCGACTATCTGACGGATCTGTTCCCCATTCTCGAACTGGGGACTTCGGCCAAGATGCTCTCCATCGTGAAGTTGATGAACGGCGGTGCCATGTTTGAAACTGGTGCCGGAGGTTCCGCGCCCAAGCATGTGCAGCAGCTGGCTGAGGAAAACCACCTGCGCTGGGATTCTCTGGGAGAGTTCTGTGCCCTGGGTGAGAGCCTCAAGTTCCTCAATGAACTCAAGGGAAATTCCAAGGCAAAGGTCCTAGGTGACGCCGTTGACGTGGCGACACAGGGTGTCCTCGACAATGACAAGTCGCCCCGATCAAGGGTTGGCCAGACCGACACACGAGACAGCCACTTCTACTTTGCCAAGTATTGGGCCCAGGCGGTGGCGGCTCAAACGGCCGATATTGAGTTGGCCAAACGCTTTGCGCCGCTGGCAGCCGCACTGGCTGAGAACGAAGCGACCATCGTTGCTGAGTTGGCGGCAAGTCAGGGAACGCCGGCCGATCTGGGCGGCTACTATCACACCGATCCGTCAAGAACCGACACGGTAATGCGGCCATCTGCCACTTTCGCCCGGATTATTGGCTAAGCCATCAATGACCGGGCGCGGTCCTGCAATCCATGGGCCGCGCTCGGATCGACTAAAATGTAAGGGAAGTTGATCAGCATTTTCATTGAGGCGATGGCAAAATACGCGCCGAAGAGACCCTTCAGCGATTTAAGTGTCATCGCGTTAGCCGCCTTAGCTCCAAGTGGCACGAAGAACATGCTGATTGAATAGCTCCGCGATCTGTAGACACCTTCGGGGTTAGATTTGGTGTCGCCGTTCGAATTCGACGGGTGAGAGCATGCCGTTCCGGACGTGCTTGCGTGTCGGGTCGTAGAACATTTCGATGTAGTCGAACACATCCTGGCGAGCTTGGTCCCGGGTTCGATAGGTCCGGCGCCTGATCCTCTCGCGCTTGAGCAGGTTAAAGAAGCTCTCAGCCACGGCATTGTCATGGCAGTTGCCGCGTCGGCTTGAACCGTCCCGGGTTTGCCGGAGGCTGTTTGGTTTAAGTTAGGCGGCCATGGCCGGTTGGTTCAGTGCGACGTAGAAGTTTGCCTCGGCTTCGGCTGGCGGGATGTTGCCGATGGGTTCGAGGAGGCGCCGGTGATTGAACCAGTCGACCCATTCGAGGGTCGTGAACTCGACT
>JAQGJI010000083.1 GCA_028290685.1 Devosia sp.
TCGGCCTATCTTCACTCGGCGACGATGGTGAAGGCTGGAGTGTTTCTTCTGGTGCGGTTCTGGCCGGTTATGGCGGGCACCGACCAATGGTTCTGGATCGTGACCTTTGCTGGGCTGAGCACGCTGATGCTGGGAGCCTATACGGCCGTTTTCCAGACTGACCTCAAGGGCCTTCTGGCTTATTCCACCATCAGCCATCTCGGCCTTATCACAACGCTACTGGGCATGAGCAGCCCGCTTGCGGCGGTAGCGGCCATCTTTCACATCGCCAATCACGCCACCTTCAAGGCCTCCCTGTTCATGGCAGCCGGCATTATCGACCATGAAACCGGAACCCGTGATATCCGCAAGCTGAGCGGGTTGTTCCGCTTCATGCCTTTCACGGCCACTTTGGCGATGGTCGCCAGTGCAGCGATGGCGGGCGTACCGCTGCTGAATGGGTTTTTATCCAAGGAGATGTTCTTCACCGAAACGGCACTGCGCGATGCCAATCCGTTCGTCAATCTGGCCTTGCCGATCGGCGCCACGATTGCAGGCATGTTCAGCGTGACGTATTCACTGCGCTTTGTGCACGGCGTTTTCTTTGGACCCGCTCCGACACAACTGGATCGCGTGCCCCACGAGCCGCCCACCTTGATGCGGCGACCCATCGAGATCCTCGTACTGGCCTGCCTGATTGTCGGTATCCTTCCAGGCGTTACCATCGGTCCATTCCTCGCAGCGGCCGTCGTCTCCGTCACGGGGCCGGACACGCCATATTATAGTTTATCGGTTTGGCACGGGTTCAACGTCCCGCTTGTCATGAGTGCCATAGCACTGGTGGGCGGAGCCTTGTTGTATTGGGCTCTGCATGGCTATTTGAGCCGCGGCCCTGAAGGGGCCCCTCTGATCCGCAATTTGGCTGGCCAGCGTATTTTCGAGCGCGTGCTCACGACGGTGTCCTGGCGATGGGCCAAGTCGCTGGAAAAGCGTCTGGGTACGCGGCGATTGCAGCCCCAGCTGGCTTTGATGATGTTTCTTGCCGTCGCCGCCGCCGCCATCCCCTTGTGGAACCGGTTGGGCGATCTGGGTCCGTCACCAACGCCGGCCGACCCCGCCTTTGCGATGATCTGGCTTGTAGGCATTTGCTGTGCGATAGCCGCCAGCTATCAAGCCAAGTTCCACCGTCTTGCAGCACTGGTTTCGATGAGTGTTACCGGCATCGTCACGTGCATCACCTTTGCATGGTTTTCCGCCCCTGACCTGGCCCTGACCCAATTGCTGGTCGAGATCGCCACGGCCGTGCTGATCCTGCTTGGCCTGCGCTGGCTGCCCAAGCGCCTCCCTTTTCAAAGCAGTGATACGAGCTTGCCCCGGGTACACGTGCGTCGCGTGCGTGATCTTGCCATTGCGGCGGCTGCGGGTGCGGGCATGGCGTTGATGGCTTATGCCGTCATGAGCCGCCCCGTGCTGGTCGGCAGTATCGGCGATTTCTTTTTGGAAAATGCCTACAAGCTGGGCGGGGGCACCAACGTGGTCAACGTCATGTTGGTGGATTTCCGTGCCTTCGACACTTTGGGCGAGATTACCGTGCTCGGCGTGGTGGCCTTGACTGTTTTTGCCTTGCTTCGTCGTTTCCGCCCAGCCTCGGAAGCTATTGCCAAGCCAGAACAGCAACGCATTCAAAACGCCTTCGATGCCCAGCAGCCCGAGCGCAAGAGCGGGGAGACCGTCAGCGAATATCTCTTGGTACCGGGCGTGATCATGCAGTGGATGTTTCCGGTGATTGTCGTTCTGGCCATGCACGTGTTCATCCGGGGTCATGATCAGCCAGGGGGCGGGTTTGCTGCCGGCATCATCATGTCGATCGGATTTATCCTGCAATATATGGCAGCCGGCACACGCTGGGTTGAAGATCACTTGCGCATCCTGCCCCTGCGCTGGATCGGCGTTGGACTCTTGGCGGCGCTTGCTACTGGCCTGGGTTCCTGGGCGTTCGGCTATCCGTTCCTGACCAGTGCCTTCCAATATGCCCAGATCCCGTGGATCGGACGGGTCCCCATGGCCACGGCCTTGCTTTTCGATTTGGGTGTGTTCGTTCTCGTCGTGGGCGCCACGGTGTTGATATTGATCGCCCTTGCCCACCAGTCGATACGCGCCCCGCGTGCCGCGCGTCCGGCGATCAGAATACGCCAGACCGAGCCGTCGGTCGGGCAGGAAGCGCCGCCATGGAGCTGATTCTGGCCCTTGCCATTGGCGTTCTGACGGCCTGCGGGGTCTGGCTGCTGCTGCGCCCGCGCACGTTCCAGGTGATCATCGGACTGTCACTGCTGTCCTATGCTGTTAACCTTTTCATCTTTGGCATGGGGCGCCTGCGGATTAATGCGGCCCCCATAGTGCATCATGGGGCTGTAGACTCGCTTGCTTTTGCCGATCCGCTGCCCCAGGCCCTGGTGCTCACGGCAATCGTCATCGGGTTTGCCATGACGGCGCTGTTTTTGGTCGTGATGCTGGCGGTGCGCGGTTTTGCCGGCACAGATCATGTTGATGGCAGGGAACGCTAGATGTTCGCGCTCGATGACCATCTGGTGATTTTGCCTATCCTGCTGCCGCTGGCGACAGGCTCGCTCTTGCTGTTTGTCAATGAACGCCACCGTTCGCTGCGGGCAATTATCAGCCTGGCTTCAGCGTTTGTCTTGATAATCGCGGCGGCATTGCTCGTGTACCGCGCCGGACTTGTTGAAGAAGCGGCCGGAGAACTGATCGCGACCTATCCCCTCGGCAACTGGCCTGTGCCCTTCGGGATTGTCCTGGTGGCCGATCGGCTGGCCGCTCTAATGGTGCTGCTCACCGCGATTCTCGGGCTTTGTGCGCTGCTCTTTGCCTTGGCGCGCTGGCATGCGGTGGGTCCGAGTTTTCATAGTCTGCTGCATTTCCTGCTTACCGGCTTATGCGGTGCTTTCCTAACCGGCGATCTGTTCAACCTCTTTGTGTTCTTCGAGGTGCTGCTGGCTGCATCCTATGGTTTGTTGCTGCACGGCTCCGGATCCGCCCGCGCGCGGGCAGGGCTCCATTACATCGCGATCAATCTGGCGGCCTCGTTCCTGTTCCTGATTGGCGTTGCCTTGATTTATGGTACGACAGGCACGCTCAACATGGCCGATGTGGCGGCCAAGATCGCCAATGTGCCTGCAGCTGATCGAGGCTTGCTCGAAGCAGGCGGAGGCATTTTGGCGGTTGCTTTCCTGGTTAAGGCCGGCATCTGGCCCTTGGGTTTCTGGCTGACCACCACCTATGCAGCGGCCTCGGCGCCAGCAGCCGCCCTTTTTGCCATCATGACCAAAGTTGGCATTTATGCCCTGCTGCGGCTCTCGCTGCTGATTTTTGGAGATGCTGCGGGAGCCTCCGCGGGACTGGGCCAGGCGGTTCTGCTGTATGGTGGCATGGGCACCATTGCGTATGGCGCCATCAGCGCGCTGGCGGCGCAGACCACGGCGCGACTTGCCGGCAGCATGGTCCTGGTCTCCTCAGGCACATTGCTGGCAGCCATCGGCTTGGGCAATCAAGCTGTCCTGAGCGGTGCGCTGTTCTATCTTGTCAGTTCGACGCTGGCGATCAGTGCCTTGTTTCTTTTGGTCGAACTGGTCGAACGTGTCCGCATGGAAGGCGCCGACATCTTGGCGGTTACCATGGAAGCCTATGGCGATGATGAGGAAGACGAAGCCGAACAGGAGATCGGCAGCGTCATCCCCCGTGCCATGGCCGTGCTGGGCATCGGCTTTGCCGTTTGCGCCTTGGTGCTATCGGGGCTGCCGCCACTTTCGGGCTTTCTCGCCAAGTTCGCCATGATTTCCCCGATGCTCAATCCAGAGGGCTTGGCGACCCCCAACAGTGTCACGCCCCAAGCCTGGTGGCTGGCCGGCTTGCTGATCGTGTCGGGGTTTGCCGCGCTTATTGCGCTTGTGCGCACCGGCATCAATACGTTCTGGGCAACGCTGGAGGAGGCGCCGGCAGCCGTCCAGGTGATCGAGATCGTGCCCGTACTGATCCTGCTAGGCCTTTGCGTCGCCATGTCGGTGATGGCGGCGCCCATGCTTGGGTACATGGATGCCGCGGCCCAGGCGCTTTACACCCCCGCCGGCTATATCAATGATGTTCTGGCGGCGCCCCTTGCCATGCCGGAGGCCATGCCATGATCAAGCGCTTGCTGCCCTATCCGCTGCTGTTTGTTGGACTGTTGCTGATGTGGGTTCTGCTGCAGCAGGCAGCCGGGCCGGGGCAGTTGCTGCTGGGTCTGGCCATAGCGTTCGGCGCGACTCACGTCATGGCCACTTTGGTGCCGCAGCGGCCTCGAGTGCGCCGCCTGGACAGGGCCCTGGTTCTGATTGGGCATGTGCTGGTTGACGTACTGCGATCCAATCTGGCTGTGTCCAGTGTGATCCTGCAAGGCAGGCGGCGCCAGGTGACTTCCGGGTTCCTTCGTCTGCCGCTGGAACTACAGGACAGAACCGGGCTGGCGTTGCTCGCCTGTATCCTCACTGCGGTTCCAGGCAGCGCCTGGCTCGAACACCGGGCGGCGGATAATTCGGTGTTGATCCATGTGCTTGATCTCAAGGACGAGCAGGAGTGGATAACCATCGTCAAGCAACGTTACGAGGCCCTGCTGCTGGAGATTTTCCAATGAGCGCGGATTTCCTGTTCTGGATGTTGACAATTGCTCAAATCCTTCTGGCGCTTGCCATAGCGGCCACCGCCCTGAGGATCATACGCGGCCCGCGGGCGCAGGATCGCATCTTGAGCCTGGATGCGCTCTACGTGAACGCCATGATGATGGTGGTGATCTTTGGTATCAAGACCGGCACCACCACCTATTTTGAAGTGGCCTTGATCATCGGGATCCTGGGGTTCGTGGGAACCGTCGCGCTGGCCAAGTTCCTGATGCGCGGCGAGGTGATCGAATGAGTCTTGCTGAACTGCCTTTGTGGCTTGTCCTTGTGGTGGGAATATCTGCTGTGGCGGGAGCCTTGCTGGCTTTGATCGGCAGTGTCGGGCTGGTCCGGCTGGGAAGTTTTTACGAACGTCTGCATGCTCCGACCCTGGGGACCAGCCTGGGGAGCGGGTTGATCCTGTTCGCCTCGGTCCTCTATTTCAGCGTCACCGCCCAGCGCCCGTCGGTCCACGAAATCCTGATCTTTGTGTTTGTTTCCCTTACCACCCCCGTCACTCTGATGTTGCTGGCCCGGGCGGCCCTGTACCGCGATCGCTTTGAAAACCCCGGTGCGGCCCATCTTCATCCGGACAAGGATTTCGAGGACAAGCGGGTTTAGCTCTGCTCAGCGCCCATGCGTTTTCCGCTTCCGGGGTGCAGCGCCTGCCGCGCGAATGGATGGAAGCGATTCGGCCCGACGGCGGGGGAGTTCGAGAGGCGCTTGCTGCCAGCCCGCTGGGCCCGGCGAATGCTGCATGCAGTTCACCGGCACCAGGCACGAAACCAGCTTCCTGCTGACAGCATCACGCCGATCCGGACTGCCGATCAAACCGGGCTCGAGCGGTCATGGCGGCGCCCTTTGGCACCAGATCAGCAAATTCTGGATGGCTGAGCAGCGAATAGCTATGCTCCCCAAAACTACCGTTGACGGGCTGGCAGGGACAGCGTATCTCCCGTTTCAGGACATCTTGCCCTAACGCAAGACGCATAGACCTGGGAGGGTCGCTGAAGATGGCTGAAATGCCCCAAACCGC
>JAQGJI010000095.1 GCA_028290685.1 Devosia sp.
TTCACAGATTTCCAGCCGGCTAGCAAATATTGGCGGCCCTCTGGCGCTTCCATGTCAAACAGCGGCTCGGTCAGCCCGGCCCGGTGGATCAGCGCTGGAGTGACATCTGTCGGTCCAGGTTGGGTTAGCGTCCTCGTAGCGGCTGGGGACGCCAGCTTTGAGGTCGAGTGTATCGGACGTGCGATGCGGCGGCGCTCGCAAAAGCGTTGCAAGCCCAATGGGTTACGGGCGTCGGGTGACCGCGGGGAGGGTCAGAATGGGGTTCTGCCTGATTGCTATGCTGAGCGGGGATGAGGGTTTTCGACGCAATTGGCGGAAAAACCCCCCATGCACCCAGTGCATGACTTGCGTGACGTATGGGGAATAGCGGAGCCGCCAGAAACTCCGCATGGTGGCGTAGTCGCAACTCCGGAATGGGGGATGGCCTATGTTTGTGCGTGCAGTCTGGCGCGTTAAGCGCTTGGTCGATATCAAGCAGATCATGCGGGAAATGGATGTTCCATCGACCAGAGATGCTGATTTACTGGGACTTTCGGGCCCCGACTTTTCCAAGATGACGCGTTCATTGTTCGATCGGCAGTAATTTCATTCCGCGTTCGGTGCGGACGCAAAATAGTCACCTTGCGGTCACCAGCTTGCCGCTGGCCTTAACTGAAGGTGAATAGCGCTAGTTAAAGACCCTCCCAGTTTGCATGGCTCATTTGACCAAAGACCCCCTGCTCATCGCACCGACGGTACCCTAGATATGAGCCTGTAAACGACAGGAGAATTTGAATGGACATCCGTAAGACTTTCAAGAAATGGGCCGCCTACCAGCAAACCGTTCGTGAACTTACCGCTCTCGACAATCGTCAGCTCAACGATCTGGGCATTTCGCGCACCGATATCAATCGTATTGCGCGCGACCATGCTGCTGGCCTGTAAGACTTTACTTCCAGCGCCTGCAGAACTGCACGATCCGACACCCGCTTCTCTTTGAGATGCGGGTGTTTTCTTTGATTGACACGCATTCGCTGCAGAGCAGCATATCGCCACCGAATGCTTCTTTCGGGTAACCGATTGTTACCCCTGACAGCCACACCAGTGACACGGGCTCTCGCAGCAATCAGGGCCGCGGCAAACTGCGCAGCCAGATTGATGGCCGCCGGGTAAACGAGTGATTGCCTCGGCAAGATACGCTTGGTAATTGGCCATCATGTCCCAATCAGAACCTATCCACATCATCGGCGGCGGCCTGGCCGGTTCGGAGGCTGCATGGCAGGCGGCCGAAGCGGGCTCCAAGGTCATCCTTCATGAAATGCGACCGGTGCGCGGCACCGACGCACATCAGACCGACAGCCTGGCTGAACTCGTCTGCTCAAACAGCTTCCGCTCCGATGACGCCGAACAGAACGCCGTCGGGCTATTGCACGAAGAAATGCGCCGTTGCGGATCGTTGATCATGCGCGCGGCCGATCAGCACAAACTTCCTGCGGGCGGGGCGCTGGCGGTGGATCGCCACGGCTTTTCAGCCGAAGTGACGCGCCTGATCGAGAACCATCCCAATATTGCCATTGCGCGCGAGGAAGTTCCGGGGCTGCCCCCGCCGGAGTGGCGCAATGTCATCATCGCAACAGGGCCGTTGACCTCCCCTGCCCTTGCGGATGCGATCCTGTCGCTGACGGGAGAGGACTCGCTGGCGTTCTTCGACGCGATCGCGCCCATCGTGCACTTCGACAGCATCGACATGGACATTGCTTGGAAGCAGTCGCGCTATGATAAGGTCGGGCCCGGCGGCACCGGGGCGGACTATATCAACTGCCCGATGGACAAGGAGCAGTATCTTGCCTTTGTGGAGGCGTTGAAGACAGCGCCGCTGCATGAATTCAAGGACTGGGAGAAAGTACCTTACTTCGATGGCTGCCTGCCGATCGAGGTGATGGCCGAGCGCGGGGTCGAAACGCTGCGGCACGGTCCGATGAAGCCGGTCGGCTTGACCAATCCGCGCAGCCCCAGTGTGAAAAGCTACGCGATCGTGCAATTACGGCAGGACAATGCGCTGGGCACTCTGTGGAACATGGTCGGCTTCCAGACCAAAATGCGCTACGGCATCCAGGCAGAGGTTTTCCGCATGATCCCGGGGCTGGAAAATGCGCAGTTCGCCCGGCTGGGTGGACTGCACCGGAACACCTTCCTCAATTCGCCAAAAGTGCTGGGGCCCGATCTCAAGCTCAAGGCCGATCCGCGGATCCGTTTCGCGGGACAGGTTACAGGCGTGGAAGGCTATGTGGAGAGCGCGGCAATCGGGCTAATTACCGGACGCCTGGCGGCGGCCGATGCGCGCGGCGAGCCAATGGCAACGCCGCCCGAAACCACGGCACTCGGAGCGCTGGTGGCGCACATCACCGGCGGGCATATCGAGGCCGAGGGCTATAGCGGCGCGCGCAGCTTCCAGCCGATGAACGTGAACTTCGGGTTGTTTCCCGAAGTGAGCGTGGTGAAGCCTGAAGGCGCGGGACGCTGGCGGGGAAATGACCGGACGATCGCCAAGCGGAAGGCGATTACGACGCGGGCGCTGGAGGATCTGGCGGCCTGGGCGTAGGGGGTGCCGGTGCCCTTTGAGCTTGCTGGTCGTCACCCGCGACCAGGGAAAATGCCAAGCGCGCTCTCGGATCAAGTCCGAGAGCAGGCTCTCGGTTCGAGCCCGAGAGTGACCCGGCAGGTGTGAATTTAGAGCCGGCGGAGCCGGGTTTACAGCAAGTGCACCATCGGGGATGGATCCTGGCCGCCGCCGGGATGACACCGAGGGCGGGGGCAAGCGCAGCGCTAATGGTTGCGCCACGTCCACCAGGTAAGCCGCGCTATCTTGCGCCAGTCGGGGTCGTCGGGGGGCGGTTCAAAGACCGAGCCGCTCCGAGCGTTGAGGAGAGCCAGTTGTCGCTGCAGGACGGGCAGCATGGCAAAGGCCGGCTTGAGCTTGCCAGGCAGCACACCGATAGCGGCCTCGGCCTTGCTTAGATGGCCGCCAGCAATCTCGCTGAGCTGGCCCCAGGCTTCGTGCAGGCCTTCGCTTTGAATGCGGGTGAAAATCTCGCTCTCGCGGACGCCGTTGGCTTCCAACACTGCCCAAGGCAGCATGATGCGGCCTTGCGCGGAGACGTAGCCAAAGGCGCGCAGATGGCCGATCAGCGCGTGGGCAACGCCCAGATGGCCTGCTGCATCACCGGTCTCGACCTGTTGACCGTCGTTCAGGATCATGGCGGCAAGCTGGTAGAGGGTCGAGGTGGTTTCCCCGGCATAGCCTTCAAAGGTTTGCAGATCGGGCATTGGATCGTCGTAGAGATCGAAACGCCGGGCCCCGATCAGGCGCAGCAGCGTGCCGGTGGGAAGACTGTAGCGTTCGATGCTGTCCAGCAGCGCATCGGCAAGCGGATTCTGGCGAATGGCACCGTGGCCTTCTCCGCTCAGCGCATCGCTCCACCACTGCAGGCGGACTTCACCGGGAGCCGGGTTGGAGACGCGCTCGCGAATGGCGGCAACATCGGCGTTGAAGGCGTAAAGGGCGGTAACGGCGTTCCGATGCTCTGGTTTGAGGACCAGGGTCGACAGATAGCGCTCATGATCACCTGAGCGCAGGGCCTGCGCTGCATGGGTATGGCTGGCTTGATCCATCAGCGCACGGTGTCCACTGCAAGGAGCGCCGCGGCAACGGCTCGCTCTTCGGCCAGGAGCACGTTGTAGGTGCGCACGGCACCGCCGGTGCCAATGGCTTCAACGATGATCTGGCGTTCGCGCAACGCTTCGCGCAGGGCCTTGGGAAAACCGGCGACGTCCGGTCCAAGCCCGATCAGCAGAACGTCGATGTTTTCGGCGGCGGCAAAGACCAGAGACAGCGAATCAAGGGTGATATCGGCCGGCGTGGAGGGGGCCCAAGCGTGCATGCCGGTGGGCAGGCACAGGAGCGAGCCACGATGAGACATGCCGGCGAAACGGAAGCCCCCTTTTCCATAGGCGTCGATGCCGGTTTGATAAGGATAGTGGCCGGTGTCGTTCATGGTGCGCGGTGTGTCCATGATGTTGCGGGAACGTCCTTGTGATGGCGTTGTTCCCGACCCGGGATTCCCTTCAGTAGAGAAATCGAGAGGGACGGTCTTTGTAGCTACTTCCGAAATTCCGGTCCGGCCGTCATTGCCGGGCTCGTCCGCGCAATCCAGCTATGATCCACCTTCCATGGACCACCCGGACAAGCCGGGTGGCTAGGGCGGAAAGGCAATCGGCCTGACTGATCGAGTATCGGATTAAACCGACGCTCCATCCACCGTTTTGGCTGCCGGCAGGTCTTGCGCGTCGGTCCGCGC
The DNA here is from genome assembly GCA_028290685.1 of Devosia sp. Lineage (GTDB taxonomy): Bacteria > Pseudomonadota > Alphaproteobacteria > Rhizobiales > Devosiaceae > Devosia. The sequence goes on from JAQGJI010000095.1 coordinate 4,338, forward strand.
CTTGAGGCCGAAATTGATGAGAATCGGACCGTTGACGATGATGGAGGAGTACATGCCGACAAGCGAGCCGAAGGTCATCGCTATGGTGAAAGAGCGGATGACTTCGCCCCCGAACAGGACCAGCGGGATCAGCGCCAGGAACACGGTAAAGCCGGTCATCGAGGTGCGGACAATGGTCTGGTTGATCGACAGATCAATCAGTTCGGGCAACGGCATCTTGCGATGTTTTCGCAGGTTTTCGCGAATGCGGTCGGACACCACCACCGTCTCGTTGAGCGACAGGCCCACCAGGGTCAGCACGGCCGCGATCGACGTCAGGTTGAACTCCAAGCCGGTCAGCGAGAACAGGCCGATGGTCATGATGATGTCGTGGGTGGTGGTGGTGACGGCGGCCAGAGCGAACTGCCACTCGAAGCGGAACCAGATGTAGATCAGGATGGCCAGCAGGGCGACGACCACCGCTATGACGCCCGCCCATGCCAGCTCGCCCGACACCGTGCCGCTGACGGCCTCGGTGCTGCGGATGGTGTAGTTTTCGCTGGCGAGAGCTTCGCTTACCTGGGCGACAGCCGCCTGGTCGGCGTCCTGCCCACCCTCCTGCGCCTGGACCCGGACCAGAACATCTTGCGGCGTGCCGAACCCCTGGACCTGAACTTCGCCCAGATCGAGTCCGGCCAGCGTTTCGCGAATGCTGCCGACATCGGCCGGACCGTCATTGTGCTGGAGCACGATGGCCGTGCCGCCGACAAAGTCGATTCCGAGGTTGAAGCCCTTGAAGTAGGCCGAGCCGATGGAGAGCAGGCTGGCAACAATCGAAAACGCAATGACGTAGCGCGAAATCTTCATGAACGGGATGGAGGTGCCATCCGGAATGAAGCGGAACTTCTGAATCTTGAGGGTCTTTGGGCGCTTGGCGCGATACCACATGCCCACGAAGTAGAGCGTAACCGTGTAGGAGGTGAACAGCGACGTCAGAATGCCAAGGCCCAGCGTGACGGCGAAACCCTGCACCGGGCCGGAGCCCAGGAAATACAGCACGATCGCCGCGATCAACTGGGTGAGGTGCGAATCGATGATGGTGCCCCAGGCACGCTCGAAGCCGGCATTGATGGCCTGCAGCGGCGATTTGCCGGCTTTTTGCTCCTCGCGCATGCGCTCGTAGATCAGCACGTTGGCGTCGACGGCCATGCCGATGGTCAGCACGATGCCGGCAATGCCTGGAAGCGTCAGCGTCGCGCCCAGCATGGAAAGGGCGCCAAAGATAAGGATAATGTTCAGGATCAGCGAGATATTGGCAAAGACGCCGAACCGGCCATAGGCCAGAACCATGAAGGCCAGCACCAGCACGGACGCCACGACACCGGCAGTCAGGCCATGCTGGATGGAATCGGCGCCCAAGCTGGCGTCGACCGTGCGCTCCTCGATGATGTCGAGACTGGCCGGCAGGGCACCGGCGCGCAGCAGGACGGCGAGGTCATTGGCGCTCGCCGTGGTGAAGCTGCCGCTGATCTGGCCGGTACCGCCAGTGATCGGCTGCTGAATCTGGGGGGCGGTGACGACCTGATTGTCGAGCACGATGGCGAAGCGTTGCCCCACATTGGCCGAGGTGATCTGCCCGAAGGTGACGGCGCCGCGGGTATCGAGGCGGAAGCTGACGACGGGCAAGGCGCGCTGCTGGTCGTAGCTCGGCTGCGCGTCGATGAGCGATTCACCGCCCAGCGATACATCTTCATACAGCAGCTCTTCGCCGCCATCCTGGGAGGGCAGGATAAAGGTGCCGGCGGGCAGGCCCTGCTCGCGGGCCTGGGCCGCGCTCATGCCGGGGTAGACCATGTGGAAGGTCAGGCGCGCCGTGCGCGAGATGATGTCCTTGAGGCGGGTTGAATCGCCAAAGCCGGGCACCTGCACCAGGATGCGGTTGGTACCCTGGCGCTGGATGGAGGGCTCGGTGGTGCCCAGCTCGTCAATGCGGTTGCGGATAACTTCGATGGACTGGGCAACCAGCGCCGAGGTGCGCTGCGCAACGCCCTCGGGGGTCAGCGTGACCGTGAGCCTGCCGTCGGGCGCTTCGCCAAAGGCGAGTTCGTTGACACCGCCAACCGCGATGAGGGAATTGCTGATGGTGTTCTGAAGCGCCTCGACGGCCGCGCGGGCGGCGTCCTTCTGGGCGGGGTCGGTGAGTTCGATGGTGAGCGTACTGGTCGCTTCATCGGTGGTGATCAGATTGCCGATGCCGTTCTGGTTGGCCAGCGTGTTGCGCACGTCGCGGCGCAGGCTTTGCAGGCGCTCGGAGACAATGCCATCCTCGTTGACCTGCAGCAGCAGATGCGATCCGCCCTGCAGATCAAGCCCCAGCACCACGGTCTGCTTGGGCAGAAAGCCTGGCCAGGCATCGCGCACATCCTGCGGCAGGAAGCTGGGGACGGCAAACAGCACGCCCAGCAGAGCAACAAAGGCGATGATGGCGGTGCGAATCGGCGAGAACTGCATCAAAAACGTCCTGAACGGAAAATCCGGAGCCCGTGGGCTCCGGCGGAGAGCGGGAGCCGAGGGTCAGACAGGCTTGTTGTCGTTGACCGGCTCGGCCTTGGAGCGGACGTCGGCAACCATGCCGCGCACCAGCCTGACCCTGACGCCCTGGGCAATCTCGACCTCGAGATCCTCGCCATCGACGGCCTTGGTGACCTTGCCGATGATGCCGCCGGTCGACACCACGGTGTCCCCGCGCCGGATCGCCGACAGCATGGCCTGCTGGGCCTTCAAACGCTTTTGCTGGGGCCGGAAAATCTGCAGCCAGAAGATCACCACCAGCAGCAGGATGGGCATCAGCTGAATGAAGATATCGGTTAATCCGCCACCTGCTGCGGGTGCACCGGCTGCCTGGGCAAAAGCGGGGGAAACAAACATGAGGCGAGTTCCTTTGGTTTCTTCTTGGTTTGTTGAGGGACTGCGCCAGGCACCAAATCGGGTTAACCAGGCTACTGGACGCATATGGGGCGGGCTGCACTTGCGCCCCGGTCAAAATCGGCGGGACTATACATTTGCGCCTGCCTGATTGCAAAGCCATTCGGGGGGCCGCAAATTGCCGCGTCGAGCACAGGACGAAGATGAAGTGAAAAACAAGGATTACCGCGCCCGGATCGCCAGTGCATTGGCGCAAATCGCCAGCTCGCTGAAGGACTTGGGACAGGAGCCGGAGAAAACGATTCCGGTTCTGGGCGCTGCCGATGCGTACCATTGGGATGGCGATGCCGGAGTGTTGATGGCGGTGCCGCGGGTGAACCGGGTGCCGCTGGACATGCTCAAGGGGATCGACGCGGTGCAGGACATCCTGCTGCGCAATACGGAACAGTTTGCGCGCGGGCACGGGGCCAACAATGCCCTGCTGTGGGGTGCGCGGGGGATGGGCAAGAGTTCGCTGGTCAAAGCCATCCATGGGGACATTGCCGGGCGGGACGGGTTCGAGCGGCTGGTGCTGATCGAAATCGCGCGCGAGGACCTCGCTACGCTGCCGGAGCTGATGCGGCGGATCGGGCGGGAACAGGCGCGGTTCATCGTTTTTTGCGACGATCTGAGCTTTGACAACGGGGAGACCAGCTACAAGTCGCTCAAGACCATTCTGGACGGCGGGCTGGAGGGGCGGCCGGAGAACGTGCTGTTTTACGCGACGTCGAACCGGCGGCACCTGATGCCCCGCGACATGATCGAGAACGAGCGCTCGACAGCGATCAATCCGGGCGAAGCGGTGGAGGAGAAGGTGTCCCTGTCAGATCGGTTCGGGCTGTGGCTAGGGTTCCACAATTGCGACCAAGCGACGTTTCTAGTCATGGTGCGGGCCTATGCAGACCATTTTGGCCTGGAGATCGACGACGAGACGCTGCGGGCCCGGGCGATCGAGTGGGCGGCCACCAGGGGCGCACGGTCGGGGCGCGTGGCGGTGCAGTTGGTGCGCACGCTGGCTGGAGAAATGGGACGGCCAGCCTAGATGGGGGGCAGCCAGCCCCCGCTCTGGGCGGGGGCCTGGCGTGCTTTCAGCTCGCGAGCAGCGGCACCGGATCGACGGGGGTAGCGCCCTTGCGCAGTTCGAAGTGCAGTTGCGGCTTGGTCACCGAGCCGGTCATGCCGGCGGCGCCGATGGTGTCGCCGCGACCGACATTGGCGCCCTTGGCGACGTTCATGGAACTGAGATGGGCATAGGCGGAGACATAACCGTTGGGGTGGCGGATCAGGACGAGGTTGCCGTAGCCTTCAACGCCCGAGCCCACATAGATCACCGTGCCGTTTTCGGCGGCCTTGACCGGAGAACCTTCGGCAGCTTCGATATTGATGCCGGTGCCCTTTGAGGAGGCAAAGTCGGTCAGGATGCGGCCGCTGACCGGCCAGCGGAACTTGTCGCTGCCGGACATGGCGGGCTCGGCCGCCGGAGCGGCGGCGACTTGGGTGGGTGCCGCCGGGGGTGGAGCGGCTTGCGGCGCCACGGGAGCGGCAGCCGCCGTTGCCTGCAAGGTATTGGCGGCGGCCGGAAGGGTCTGCTGCGCGGGAGCGGGCGCAGCCATCGGCGCAACGCTGGCAAGCTGGGTCGGGGCCTTGGTGGCAAGCAGATCGGCACGGCCCGGAATGATCACCGCCTGGCCAACCACGATCTTGTCAGGGGAAGACAGTCCGTTGGCCTGCACGATAGCTTGCGTCGTCACTTCGTAGCGACGGGCTATGGTGTAGAGCGACTCGCCACTGGCAATGGTGTGCTTGAAGGAGCCGCCGGACGCGGGGGCTGCGGGTGCCGGCGTGCTGGATGCCAGGGTCGGAACCGAATTGTTGGTCGGCAGGCTGCCGAGGGCAGCGGGAGAAGGCATCGGGGTGGCCGACGCGAATGCGGGCTGTGCTTGCATGGCTGGAGGGGATCCCTGGGACGAGGAACTCAATACTGGAAGGTCTTGGGACTGCACGGAGGGCGCTGAGCCACCCGCAGACAGAGGTGCCAGCGGCTGGCTGAAGGCCGTTTGGGCTGGCTGGTTCCATGCGGGCTGCGCCGCAGGCTGATTGTTCCACATGCCGCCACTGCCCAATGGCTCAGGCGGCAGGAACTGCGTTTCGGCCACCAGGGCCTGGGATGCGCCCAGGCTCGAGGGCATGCGCTGATTGCTGGAAGACGGTGCCGACTGCCCGATCGAACCAGTCGTGGTATTGTCGCCGAAAGCGCGACTGCCCAGGCTGGAACACCCGGAAAGAGCAATGGCGGCAGCTACCAAACCAGCCATTGCGACAGCGCTTTTTGGCGCTTGACGGGATACGCGGATATTCATCAGCTTACTCGTACGCAGGTACTCAACACGAGTTTGAATCTAGGACGGTAAGGTAAAGACGAGTTTAAAGCCGATGCGATTTGAGTAGAATCGTGAGGGGGAGATTCGGAAATGGTTAGGGTTAAGGGCAAAGGGTGCAGGAGCCGCGATGTCCGGGGCCAATCCGATCCCACTCCTTGATCCCCCGCGCGTGGAGAGGATGTCGATTGACCTTTCACAAACCGTCGCCGTCCGGCTCAGGTGGCAGCACCGCTCGATGGCCCGGAGAGGCCGGGCAATGAGGGCGAAACCGCAGTGCCGGTGGAACCCGACAGGCAAGGGCGGCGCCGACTTCGGCTAGAGCGAGAGCGTGCCCTGCAGGCGCCTGACGAGGTCCATATCGGTTTGCTGGAGCAGCATGGGGGTGACCGTGATGAAACCGTCGCGGCGCATGGTCTCGAAATCGGCCCCGGGATCGAGCGGCAGCGGGGTCTCGGGGATGGCGATGAAAAACTTTCCGGCGTTATCGCTGGGATAATAGCGGAACGGGGCGCGAGCGAAGCGCTGGTGATGGACGACGGCAATGCCGCTGGTCTGTTCTGGAGGGCAGAAGGGGAAATTGAGGTTGTAGTAGTGCTCCCGGTCAGCCCCTGCCGCAGCGATCACGGCGCGCGCCGCGGCAATGCCGTGGTGGCGAGCGTTGGACCAGTCGACGTTGCGGCTATGCTCGTAATTGACGCTCTGGCTCATGGCGATGCCGATGGCGCCTTGCAGGGCCCCTTCCCGTGCGCCGGCGGCTGTGCCGGAAGCATTGATGATGTCGCCCAGATTCTGACCCGCGTTGACGCCGGACAGAACGACATCCGCGGGACGCTCACCCAGAAGATGGGTCATGCCGGCGACAACGCAGTCGGCGGGTGAGCCGCCGACAATGGCGAAGGTGCGCGCGTCACGCCGTTCAATGGACAGTTCGTGGCCCAGCGAAAAACGGTGCCCTGCCCCGGACTGATTGGCGTCGGGGGCAACGATCCAAACATCATCGCTGAGGGCCCGGGCGATAGCGGCCGTGATGGCGAGGCCCGGCGCATCGATGCCATCGTCGTTGGTGATGAGAATACGCAGGCTCATCTAGCGGCCGCCGATCGAGGTCATGCCTCCCATATAGGGCCGCAGGAC
>JAQGJI010000120.1 GCA_028290685.1 Devosia sp.
CCCCTTGATCCCTCCCCCGCAAGGCAGAGGGCGTCGAGTGCAAGGCCTGCTCAAGCTGGACGAACCAGAACGCTCCGCTCGGCTTCCACCTCCTCCCGGCAGAAGCAGCCATCGACATGATCGTTGACCAGACCCATGGCTTGCATGAAGGCGTAACACGTGGTGGGGCCAACAAAGCTGAAGCCGCGCCTGCGCAAATCCTTTGAGAGGGCAGCGGAGGCTTCGGTTTGCCCGATCCGGCGCAGCGTTTCCCAGCTTAGATCAGCGGGACGGTGCTCGGGAGGGGGTTCGAAGCGCCAGAAATAGGCTGCCAGGGAGCCAAACTCCTGCTGCACGGCGAGAGCCTGCCGGGCATTGTTGATCGTGGCGGCGATCTTGCCACGGTGGCGGATGATGCCGGGATCCTGCAGCAGGATTTGGCTGTCAGCCTCGCTCATTGCAGCAACCTGCGCGATATCGAAGCGGTGAAAAACCTGCCGGAAGCGTTCACGCTTGCGCAGGATGGTGATCCAGGACAGGCCGCACTGGAAACCTTCAAGGCAAATCTTTTCGAACAGCTGCGTGTCGCCCGTGACCGGGCGGCCCCACTCATGGTCGTGATAGTCTTTATACAGCGGATCGTCGCCGGCCCATGGACAGCGTTGCAGACCTGGAGAAAGCGGCTCGATTGACATTACAATGCAACCATTCCTAATCGAGGAACAGATGCTTTAGGCGATTGCCGTTGCATTGGGAAAGGGCGGCGTCTTTATTGCTGTTGGAAGCCCGGGGGCAAATTGTGATCATTCCGTCGCGGTTAAAAGCATTGATTGTGGACGACAACAGCTATGCGCGCGCCATTTCGGCACAGCATTTCAAAAAGCTCGGTGTCGGGCAGACCGTGGAAGCCAGTGGTGGGGCCGAGGCCATGCTGCTGCTGCTGTCGGAGCAGTTCGATCTGATGCTGACCGATTGGTACATGCCCGATATCAGCGGCGCCGGACTGCTGCAGGTGTTGCGCGATCCCCGGTTCGGGGCCGCGTCCGGCATGCCGGTCATCCTGATGACGGCCTACCCCAGCCGCGACAATCTGGAGCGGGCGCGCGAACTGGGCGTCAACGAAATCCTGGCCAAGCCGTTTACAGTGGAGCAATTGGGTCTGGCCGTGGGGCGGGCGCTGGGCGCCACAGGCCCCGCCCAGGCCGAAGACGCGTTCTTTTTGTAGCCCGGCAATTCGTTAAGCGTGCCAACAGGCAAAGGCTTAACCAGTCTGGTTCACCGCTCCTTGCCATTTTGGGCGCAGACTTGCGGGCTGGATGGCCACTGGCCAGAGGCATTGCAAGGCGGTTTTCGATGGTGGGTTGGGCGGCGCGCGGCGCTTTGGCGCTGCTTGTGACGGCGAGCATGATGGCTCCGGCCCCGGCGCAGGGGCTGCGGCCGGGGTGGCGCTTCCTGCCCCCTCCGGGAATTACCCTTGCGGCGCCCCACCGGCCCCGCCATGCCCTGGCGCTGCAGGCCAACATCCATGTCGATCCGGTGTTCCTGCGACAGGTGGTGACCTATGACACCCATGAGCGTAGCGGCACCATCGTGGTCGATACCGGCGCGCACTTCCTTTATTTCGTGCTCGGGGGCGGACGCGCCCTGCGCTATGGCATCGGCGTCGCCAAGTCGGGTTTCGAATGGAACGGCACTCATCGGGTGACGCGCAAGGCGGAGTGGCCAAGCTGGACACCACCGGCCGAGATGCTGCGCCGGCGACCGGAATTGCCGCGCCATATGGCAGGCGGGCCTGGCAATCCCCTGGGCGCGCGAGCGCTTTACCTGGGATCGACGCTGTATCGCATCCACGGCACGACCGAGCCCTGGAGCATTGGGCAGAACGTGTCCTCGGGCTGCATCCGGATGACCAATGACGATGTGATCGACCTTTACGGGCGAGTGCAAATCAACAGCAAAGTGGTCGTCCTTTGATAAGGATTTTCTAGCACCATCGGACCAGGGGCCTGCCCGTGTGGGCCCGCTCTGTTGGGAGTGACCAGCGTCATGCGTCGCTTGTGCGGTTTGGTTGAGCGCTTCGGGCGCGACGAACGCGGTGTGTTTGCCGTGATATTCGGCCTGATGGCGGTGGTCCTGGTGGCGCTGAGCGGCGCCGTGGTGGATTATGTCGGGCTCGAGCAGAACCGGGCGCGCGGACAGATCGCACTGGATGCGGTGGCCCTGGCCCTGCAGCCCGAAATGTACGTCACCACCAAAGCGGCCTTGATCGAGCGCGCCGCTGCGCTGGTGAATGACCGGATCGGGGACCCCAGAGTCGCCGCCAGGGTCACCGATGCGCAGATCAATCCCGAACTTGGCTCATTGTCGTTTACCGGCGATATGACCATGCCCACCATGTTCGTTTCGCTGGTGGGCGTGCCGACGCTGTCCTCCGCTATTTATTCCGAGGTGACACGCGGTTCGCTCGACGTCGAAGTGGCGGTGGTGGTCGACGTCACCGGCTCGATGAACGATCTCGTGCCCAAGGGCGGCGGAGGCTCGCAGCCCAAGATCGAGGCGCTGCAAACAGCGCTGAACCAGTTGATCGACATCATCGTCAAGGACGAACAAAAACCAAGCTATTCCAAGATGGCCATCGTGCCCTATTCCATGGCGGTCAATGTCGGGGCCTATGCCGAGGTGATCCGGGGGCCGATCACGCCTCCAACCGCGATCGCCGCCATTGACTGGGCGGCCAGTCCGGCAAGAACCATAACCGGGGCTACACGGGCCAACCCGGTCGTTATCACGTCGGCCAATCACGGATTCGTCACCGGAGACATCGTCTATATCCGCAGCGTCTCGGGCATGACGCAACTGAACAACAAGATATACACCGTTGAGGCGGTGAACAGTAATTCGTTCAAGCTGACGAACACCAACGGCACCAGTTATTCCGCCCATAGCGGCCAGAATGGCCGGGTAACCAAGTGCCTGATTGCGAGCTGCGACCTGGTCGTCAAATCGACCGGCCATGGCTTAGCAACAAGCGATTATGCATACATAAGTGGCACGAGCCTCAAGAACTACGCGAACAACAATAATTTCGACTGGATCGACAACAACCCTTCGGAATTTGATTCCAGGTTTATTGTTTGGCAAGTCGACAAAATCAACGCCGACCAGTTTTCCCTGCCGGATACGGACCCGACCTACCAGCGCGATTACGGCCCCCTGCCGGGCTCGGGCGGAACCGTGTCCTGCGTGCTGCAGGGGTGCCAGCACTACCGCTACCGGAACAAGCAACTCAATTTCCGGCGCCAGGAAATCAGCACCTGCGTGACCGAGCGTTC
>JAQGJI010000144.1 GCA_028290685.1 Devosia sp.
AATCGACGCGCACGGCAAGATAGGCGTCCTCGGTGCGCGGGCGTGCCCGCACGCCAAAGGCCGAGGCCATCTCAACCGTGTCGGTGATATGAAGATAATGGGCAAAGGTTTCGGCGAAATCTTCCCAGGGGTGGGACGTTGCATAGGCGCTGATATAGGTTTGCGGCCAGCCCGGCGGAGCGCCGCGGGCGTAATGGTTCTCCAGGGCAAGGTTGTAGTCCGCCCTCTCATCGCCAAACAGCGTTCGGAAGCGCTCAAGGGGCGCGCGGTCAGCCACCAGCAAATCCCAATAATGATGGCCGATCTCATGGCGGAAGTGACCCAGAAGGGTGCGGTAGGGCTCGCCCATGCGGGTTCGGCGGCTTTCCCGCTCGGCGTCGTCGGCCTCGGCCAGGGCGATGGTGATGATGCCGTTTTCGTGGCCGGTCATGACCGGAAGGCCCGCTACCGGCATATCCGCCAGAAAGCGGAACGACAGGCCATGCGCGGGGTCCTGGGCGCGGGTTTGCAGCGGCAGGTTCAGGCGCAGCAGCGAATAGAACAGCCGCTTCTTGGCGCGCTCGATGGTTTGCCAACGCTCCAGATTGGCTGGTTCGTCAATGGCCGGAATGGTGTCGTTGTGCCGGCAGGCAGCGCAAAAAAGCTCTCCTTCCGGGTGGGCCGGAACCAGCCAGTTGCAGGCGCCATACTGGGCGTTCTGGCAAAACACGTAGGTCTCGCCAGGTAATGCGGGGCTGGACCAGACGCTGCCCTCCTGCACCAGCGAAACCAGGGCGTTTCGCTCCGGCACATAGCCCAGCTGATGGCCGCAGCGCTCGCAGGAGGCATTCTCGAAATAAACTGTATTGCCGCAATGATCGCAGACAAAAAGCTTCATGACCGGCCTCGGGCTGTGCCTGCTGATAATGCGCAAGGGCAAGCACTGTTCCGCGCCGCCATGCATGGCAGGGCCAAAATGGATTAGCCGGCCACCAAGAGCGCAGCGGGGAGGCAAAACAAACCGTACAGGCAAGTTGGCACTGTATATGGTTCACCCACAATCTGCCGGTGGCCTTGCCATCGCAGTGAACCCCGCCGGATGATCGCTGCCCCATGAACCTTGTTGAAAATCCTGTTGATGCCCAGACCCTGGCCCAGGCCATCGTCAATACCATCGCCGAGCCTTTCCTGGTGCTGGACGCCCAATTGCGCGTTCTGGCGGCCAGCCGGTCATTTTACGAGACGTTCAAGGTCGACCCGGACAGCACGCGCGGTGAACTGTTGTATGCGCTGGGTGATGGACAATGGGACATCCCCGCGCTGCGGCTGCTGCTTGAAACCATCATTCCCCAGCAGGCGGCGATGGAAGGGTTCGAGGTTGAACACAATTTTCCCAATGTGGGCTGGCGCAGCATGCGGCTCAACGCCCGCAAGGTGCTTTATGAGACCGGCGGCTCGGCCACGATCCTTCTGGCCTTTCACGACGAAACTGCCCGTCGGGTCGTGGAGCGTGAAAAGGAAACCCTGCAAATCCAGACCAACGAACTGCTGCGCCAGAAGCAGACCCTGCTCGACGAAATTCAGCATCGGGTTGCCAACAGCCTGCAGATCATTGCCAGCATATTGATGCTGAAGGCGCGCGCGGTGAGCTCGGAGGAGGCCCGTAACCAGCTCAAGGATGCCCATCAGCGGGTGATTTCCATCGCTTCAGTGCAAAAGCACCTGCACAATGGTGACGGGGTCGATCAGATCGAGGTCCGGAATTATCTGACCAAACTGTGCGAAAGCCTTGCCTCGATGGTGAGCGAGGGCCAGCCGATCCGTGTCGTGGTCCGATCTGATCCGGGCACTATCCCGTCCCGGGATGCAGTCAGTATCGGTTTGATCGTCACCGAATTGATGATCAACGCGATCAAATATGCGTTTCCCCTGGCGCGCCCGGATGCCCAGATCAGCGTCAGCTACGAAATGCAGGGCGAGGACTGGAAGCTGGTGGTTGCCGACAATGGCACCGGCAACCTCAGCGATCCGGCGATGCCGCCAGCCAGCGGATTGGGCACGGCAATCGTGCAGGCGCTGGTCCAGCAACTGAGCGCCCAGACCGAAACGAGTTCGCAAGCCAGCGGCATGACAGTGTCGGTGACCCGGGCCGCATTCACATCCAGGTTGCCGCTGGCCAGTTGAGGCACAAGGCGGCTCTAGACGCTGCCCACGGTCTTGAGCCGGATCCGGGGGTGCACCTCGTTCTGGCTGAGCACCACGGTTTGCGGGCGGAAACGCTCGATGATCGAGCGAACGTGGGGGCGGATTGCCGGTGAGGTGATCAGCACGGGCAGTTCGCCCATCTGGGCGGCCCGTTCATAGGCGGACTGAATGGCGCCGATGAATTGCTGCAGGCGCGAGGGGGCCATGGCCAGATGCCGGTTGTCGCCTTCGCCCACCATGGCTTCGGCGAAGTCGCGCTCCCATTGCGGACCAAGGGTCAGGAGCGGCAGATTGCCATCTGGACCCAGATTTGCCGCGCAGAGCTGGCGCGCAAGGCGGCTGCGCACGTGTTCGGCGATGACCTGGACCGAGCGGCCGGGGCCGGCAATTTCGGCGATGCCTTCAAGGATGGTGGACAGATCGCGGATCGAAATGCGCTCGTTGAGCAGCGTCTGCAGCACACGTTGCACACCCGAAACTGAAATCAGGCCCGGCACGATGTCTTCCACCAGCTTCTGTTGCTCCTTGGGCAGGCCTGCGAGCAGGGACTGCACATTGGCATAGCTGAGCAGGTCCGCGACATTGGCCTTGAGCACTTCGGTCAAATGCGTGGAAATGACGGTCGATGGATCAATGATGGACAGGCCGCGCAGTTCGGCCTCATCACGCAGGGCGTGTTCGATCCAGGTGGCGGGCAGCCCAAACGTCGGCTCGGTAGTGTGGTGCCCCGGCAGGTCGATCTTGTTGCCATAGGGATCCATGACCATGAGCTGGTTGGCGTAAATCTCGCCAGCACCGGCTTCCACTTCCTTGATGCGGACCTTGTAGGCATTGGGCTCGAGCTGCATGTTGTCAAGAATGCGCACGGGCGGCATGATGAAGCCGAGCTCGCCCGCCAACTGGCGGCGCAGGGCCTTGATCTGCTCGGTGAGGCGGTCGGAGCCGTTTTCGTCTTCCTTGACCAGGGCAAGCAGGCCATAGCCCAGTTCGAGCTTGAGCTCGTCGATCTTGAGCGAGTCGGTGATCGGGGCTTCGCCCGGGGTGCCACCAGGGGCGCCGGGCTGCGAGGCGGCCTTGGCCAGGGCGCTGCTCGCATCAGCGGCCTTTTTGGTATCCTTGCTGCGGGCGGCGCGCCAGGCAACATAGCCAACCCCGCCGGCCAGAGCCATGAATGGAAGAAACGGCATGCCGGGCAGGAACGCCAGCGCGCCCATCACGGCGGCGGACATGCCAAGCGCCCGCGGATAGCCGGTGAACTGGGCGGACAGCGCTTTGTCGGCCGAGCCGATGACGCCGGACTTGGACACCAGAATACCGGCCGCCGTGGACACGATCAGGGCTGGAATCTGGGAGACCAGACCATCCCCGATGGTGAGCAGCGTATAGACATTGCCCGCCTCGCCCAAGCTCAGACCCTCCTGCATCGTGCCGATCAGGATGCCGGCCGATACGTTGATGAAGGTGATGATGAGCCCGGCGATGGCGTCGCCGCGCACGAATTTGCTGGCGCCGTCCATGTTGCCGAAAAAGGCGCTTTCGCCTTCAAGCTCGGCGCGGCGGCGCTTGGCGGTGTCTTCATCGATCAGGCCGGCTGAAAGATCGGCGTCGATGGCCATCTGCTTGCCCGGCATGGCGTCGAGGCTGAAGCGGGCGGCGACTTCGGCAATACGGCCCGAGCCCTTGGTGATGACGATGAAGTTCACGATCACGAGGATGATGAACACCACGACGCCGATAACGAAATTGCCGCCGGTGACGAAATTGTCGAAGGCCTCGATGACGTGGCCGGCAGCATGAGTGCCGTTATGGCCCTCGGACAGGATCAGGCGCGTGGTGGCCAGGTTGAGACCCAGCCGCAGCATCGTCGCGATCAGCAGCACCGTGGGAAAGGACGAGAATTCCAGCGGCTTCTGGATAAACAGGGCCGTCATCAGGATCATCACCGAAAAGACGATGGAGATCGCCAGCAAGGCATCCACCAGCAGCGCCGGCAGCGGCACGATGAGGATGACAATGAGCCCCATGACGCCCGTAGCGAGCGCAATGTCGCCCGAGCGCAGCATGTCGAACACTGAGCCGGCAGTGGGGATCTTGAACTTGGCGTGCTGGCCTGGGAGGTCGGTCATCTAGTGGTCAGGCCACGTTCCGGCGTTCGCCGGGTTCGGGGACATTGGCGCCGTCATCGGCATATTGGTTGAGCTTGTTGCGCAGCGTGCGGATGGAGATGCCCAGGATGTTGGCGGCGTGGGTGCGGTTGCCCAGGGTGTGATCGAGGGTATCGAGGATGAGATCGCGCTCCACATCGGCGACGGTGCGGCCGACCAGCGCGGCCGACATGGAGTTCGCCGTCTGGGCGAGCTGGGCCGACAGCGAACTGGCCGCTGCAACTTCGCTCAGGCCCATGCCGTCGGGCAGAACGATCGCGTCGGGGCCGATGACATTGCCCGAGGAAAGCAGAACAGCGCGGTGCAGCGTGTTTTCAAGTTCGCGTACGTTGCCCGGCCAGGGCGCCTTGAGGAGGGCGTCGCGGGCATCGGGCGACAGCATGCGGGAGGGCAGGCTGTTGGCCTTGGAATATTTGGCGACGAAATGTTCCGAGAGCGCCACGATATCGCCGGGCCGATCGCGCAGGGCGGGGAGCTTGAGATTGATGACATTGAGGCGAAACAGCAGATCCTCGCGGAATGTGCCCTCGCGTACCGCTTCACTCAGATTGCGGTTGGAAGTGGCGAGGATGCGAATATCGACCGGCACCGGCTTGCCGCCGCCGACGCGGTCAATCAGCCGTTCCTGGATGGCGCGCAGCAGCTTGGCCTGCAGCCGCACATCCATTTCCGAGATCTCATCGAGCAGCAGCGTGCCGCCCGAGGCTTCCTCGAACTTGCCGATGCGACGGGCCACGGCGCCGGTGAAAGCACCCTTCTCGTGGCCGAACAGTTCGGACTCGAGCAGTGCCTCGGGAATGGCGGCGCAGTTGATGGAGATAAACGGCTTGTTGGCGCGCCTGGAGCGGGCATGGACGTATTTGGCGATGACTTCCTTGCCGGTGCCCGATTCGCCGGTGATCAGGATGGAGGCATCGGATGGGGCGATCTGGTCCGCCATCTTGACGATGCGTTCCATGGCCGGGTCACGAAACAGAAAGTCCGAGCTTTCGCGCGCCACGGCGGCAATGACGGCCGCGATCAGCTCGGCGTCGGGCGGCAAGGGGATGTATTCCTTGGCGCCCGCCCGGATGGCATTGACGGCAGCAGCGGCATTGGCCTCGACGCCGCAGGCGACCACCGGAATGGCGATGCGCTCGGCCTGCAGCCCGGCAATCAGGGCGGCAATGTCCATCACGACATCGCACAGCAGCAGATCGGCTCCGCGGCCCGCACGCAGCGCCGCCAGGGCGATTTCGACCGACGGGGCATGGGCAACCTTGGCCCCGCCATTCATGGCCATCTTGGTGGCTTCGCTGAGTTGCCCCTCAAGGGCCCCGATGATGAGTAGACGCATCCTGGCCTCCCTTATTGTGGTTTGATGATTTCAGTCATGGTGACCCCGAGCTTGCCGTCGACCAGCACGATTTCTCCGCGGGCCACCAAGCGCTCGTTGATCAAAATCTCGACGGCCTCGCCGACCTGGCGGTCCAGCTCGATGACGGTGCCGGTGTCGAGCTTGAGCAGGGCGCTGACCGGCATCTTGGTGCGCCCGAGCACGACCGAGATGCGGACGGGAACATCAAACACCGCCTCCAAGTCCGCGGCGGTGCGCTCGAGATAGCTTTCCGGGCCGCTGCTCCGCCCGGCGGGGGACATTTCTTCGAAGTTCATGTCTTCACGCATGGTGATGTCGCTGGGATCGGACGCGTTCAATGGCCGCTCTCCTGTTGCTGGGCCCTGCTCCGCGCAGCGGCGAGGTAGGCTGTGATCTTGCTGTCGATGTCCCTGGATACCGCGCCGATGTCGCGCACCAGACCGCCATCGACCCATTCGAGCTTGCCGTCGCCCAATCGGATGTCGGGGTCGCCCATCACGACCAGGCGGCCGGAAAAACCGGACGTCTGCATGTGGGCCGTCGCGATGTCGCGGATCTGATCGGCAATGGCGGGGTTGCAGCGCACGACCAGATGCGGCACCCCATCAAGGCTCTGCATGCACTCGGCGATCAAGGCGTCGAGTTCGATGGTGGGGAAGCGTGCCAAAAGGTGCAAGGCAAGCTTGCGCCCGATGCTGGCAGCCAACTCGATCGCATCACGTTTGGCGCCCAGGCTTGCATCATCGAGCGCCGCCGCCATTGCAGCGGTTTGCGTGGCCAGCGTTCCGGCTGCGGCGGCCAGGGTCTGGGCTGCCATGGAGGTTGCGTTACGCTCGCCGGCGGCCAGGCCTTCTGCGTATGCATCCTGGCGTGCCTGAGCAACAAGCTGGGCAACCAGATCCTCGGGAATGGCGGGCTTGGGCGGGGCGGCAGTGCGCCGTTCGCCCAAATCCAGATCGAAGGTGAAGCGGGCGGGACTTGCCATCATGCCACCATCTGATCGTCGGCCTTGGACTTCATGATCACGATGTCGCCCTTGGCTGCCAGGTCCTTGGCGGTCGAGACCATGCGTCCCTGGGCCTCGTCCACGTCCTTGAGGCGGACGGGCCCCATGGCCTCCATATCGTCCTTGAGCATTTTGACGGTGCGGGCCGACATATTGCCAAAGAACGTTTCCTTGAGACCATCGTTGGCGCCCTTGAGCGCCAGGGCGAGCTCCTTTTTATCCATTTTGCTGAGCAGGGTCTGAATGGCGGACGCATCCAGCTTGCCCAGGTCCTCGAAGGTGAACATCAGCGCCTTGATGCGCTCGGCATCGTCGCGGTTTTGTTCCTCGAGCGTGGTGATGAACCGCGCTTCGGTCTGGCGATCGAAGCTGTTGAAGATTTCGGCCATCTGCTCGTGGCTGTCGCGGCGCTTGGCGTGATTCAGGGTCGACATGAACTCGGTGCGCAGCGTCGTTTCGATCTTTTCCAAAATCTCCTTTTGAACCGGATCGAGGCCCAGCATGCGCTGGACCACATCCATTGCGAGTTCCTCCGGCAGGACGGCCAGGACCCTGGAGGCGTGTTCGGTGGCAATCTTGGAGAGCACCACGGCGATGGTTTGGGGATATTCGTTCTTGAGGTAGGCGGCCAGCACGTCAGCCTGCACGTTGGAGAGTTTTTCCCACATGTTGCGGCCGGCGGGACCACGGATTTCTTCCATGATGGAATCGACCTTGTCCTGAGACAGGAAGCTCAGCAGCAAGCGTTCGGTGGAGTCGGTATTGCCCGAAAGCGAACCATTGGTGGAAATGGTGGTGACAAATTCCACCATCAGATCATCCAGCATCTCCTGGGTGATCGGGCCAAGGCGCACCATGGCCCGACTTAACTGCTTGACTTCAAGCTCGTCGAGTTCGTCGAAAATGGGCTTGCCGTAATCGGGGCCCAGCGCCAGCAGCAGCGCAGCCGCTTTTTCGTCGCCGGTCAGGACGCGTTGGCTGGCGTTACCGCCAACAACGAGCTGCCTTGGCGCATTGAGGTCTGGAACGCCTGCCGATTGGGAAACCAGGGCCATGGCGGTTACGCTGCGTTGCTCAGCCAGTCACGCACGATCAGCGCGGCCTGGCGGGGATTTTCTTCAACGAGGGTGCCAACGGTCTTGAGCGTCTGCAACTGCGTCTCGCCCATGGACTTGGCATTGGCGACCCATGCCGGGGTCTTGTCGCGCGGCTCCTGGTTGACCTCTTCATCGCTGATGACCTGGCCATTGGCCGCCAGAACGCCATGGTGGCCCAGTTCGGCCGCACTGGGCAGGGCGAGAGCCTTGCTCTCGGGGGACAGGACCTTCTTGAGCAGCGGCCGCATGACGAAAAACACCAGCGCCAGGGCAATCAGCAGCGTCACCGCCATTTCAGCCCCGTTCATCAGGTCATCGCGCGTGAAGTCAAGCAGCCCGCCAGTGCCATCGGTGCCGGCAACGGCCAGTTCGGGGCGTTCGGCAAACTGCAGATTGACCACCTGGACGCTGTCGCCGCGCGTTTCCGAATAGCCCACGGCCGAGCGGACCAGCGTCAGGATCTGGGCAATCTCGTCAGCCGAACGCGGCACGTAGGTGGCATTGCCCTCCGGGTCCGCCGTATAGACGCCATCGACCACGACCGCGACCGAGAGGCGCTTGACCGCGCCCGCCTCGGTCACCGCGGTCTGGGTGGTCTTGCTGATCTCGTAGTTGGTGACTTCCTCGGTGGAACTGCCCTGATCGGTGGGGCCGCCCGCGCCATTGTTCTGCGAGGCGCCAGGCAATTCATTGGCGACACTCACCTGTCCATCGGCGCCCGAGGTGAGGTTCTGGTTTTCGCGCGTCTGGGTGGAGCGGACGACCTGCCCTTCGGGATCGAATCTTTCTTCGGTGGTGGTGGAGCGATTGTAGTCGATCTCGGCCGCCACCTCGACACGCGCCCGGCCGGCGCCGACGATGTTGGCCAGCATGTCCTCGACCCGGGTGCGCAGGCGATTTTCATAGCCCAGCGTGCGCTCGTCTGCTGCACCGGCCAGCGCGCTTTGTGCGTCATCGGTGCCCGAGGCGAGCAGATTGCCCTGGTCATCGACAATGGAAACGCGCGCGGGGGCCAGCCCTTCGATGGCGGAAGCCACCAGATGCTGGACGGCACGGATTTCGCTGCTTGAGAGTTCGCCCCGCACGGCCAGAACAATGGAGGCGGAGGGGTCCTTGCGCTCGCGGCGGAACAGTTCGCGCTCGGGCAGCACCAGGTGGACACGAGCGGACTTGATGCGGTTCAGCGAGGTGATGGTGCGGGCCAGCTCGCCTTCGAGCGCGCGGACATTGTTGATGTTCTGCACAAAGCTCGTGGCGCCCAGCGTCGATTGCTCGTCAAAAATTTCGTAGCCCACCTGGCCGCGCTGGGGCAGACCGGAGCCGGCCAGGTTCATGCGCAACGTCGTGATCTGATCGCGCGGCACCAGGATGGTGTCACCCTCCCCGCGCAGCTCAAAGGGAACGTTCTGGGTTTGCAGTTCGGCCACGATCGCCGAGGAGTCCTCGAGCGAGAGGCCCGTATAGAGCGGGGCCAGATTGGGTGCCTGCGCCCGCAGCATCAAAAAGCCGAAGAACCCCAGCATCAGCACTGCCACAACCGCCATAGCGGCCAGGCGCGGCAGGCCAATGCGATTGATGAGCTGGGAGAAATTGTCCACGCGGGCACTCGTTTGCAACAAGGCCGCTGCAGCGCAAAGGCGCGACACGACCGATGGGCAAAAATTACCTAGCAGATGGTAAACATTGTCTTAACTATCGGTTGCTGTTTGCAAATTTCCGGCAGAAAGTGCCGGGCGGGATAAACAAAGGGTTGTTTCAGTGTTGAGAATTCTAGGCCGCGAAACGTCGATCAATGTGCGCAAGGTGCTCTGGGCGCTGGAAGAGCTCGGGTTGCAGTACGACCGGGAGGACTGGGGCCTGCCCATCCGTGATCCGCAGGTGCCCGAGTTCCTGGCGCTCAATCCCAATGGGCAGGTGCCGGTGCTGATCGAGGGCGAGTTCGTGCTGTGGGAAAGCAATGCGATCCTGATCTACCTGGCCGAACGGGAGGGCATTTTGCTGCCCCAGCATCTGGAAAGCCGGGCCCTGGCGCTGCAATGGCTATGCTGGCAGGCCTCGGATCTCAATGGCACCTGGGGCTATGCCGTTTACGCCCTGATCCGCAGGACGCCCGGCTTTGACGACCCGGAAAAGATCGCACAATCACTGGCCCGCTGGGGCTCCAAGATGGCGCTGCTGGAGGCGCACCTGGGCAGGGGCGCGCCGTATCTGGCGGGTGATGAATTCACCATCGCCGATATCGCGCTGGGGCTGTCGATCCACCGATGGATGAGCATTGGGGCTGAAAAGCCGGACTTCCCCGCGGTGGCTGAATACTACGGGCGCCTGCTTGGCCGGGCCGCGGGGCAAAAATGGATGGGGCCGCAAACACCATAAGAGCTGTTGCGGGAACAGGACCGATGCAGGATGGCCCCTATTGTCCCAACACCACGCTGCGCGTCGGTTCGCCCGTCTCCCGATCAAACAGCGTCAGGCTCGTCGTATCCCCGATCCTGTAGGTCACGTTGATGGCTCCCTCGCTGACCAGGGCCGAAATCACCTCGGCCCCCGGCGGCAGCACAACGGCCTGGGCCAGGGCGGGTGGCGGCGCATCGCGCATCACCCGATAGACAAGGGCGAAGCCAATCGCCATAAATCCCAGCAACAGGATGCCGATCGATATCCCGAACTAACGGCGCGCCTTGCTGAGCACGGCCAGCGCCTCGGGGGATAGCTGTTAGTACGATTTAGGGCCGCCGTGCCCGGTCACGTTAGGATTGCTCATGGCCGAAAATACCACACTGGAGTTCGAGG
>JAQGJI010000151.1 GCA_028290685.1 Devosia sp.
AGCGGATCAAGGATTGCAATTGCTTCGTCAGCATCTGATCTAGCACTGCAATGCAATTGCTGGTCACCCGCTTCCACCTGCTTCTGCTCACCGTCACCATTGCCATCACCGGCGTGGCCTACCTGCGTGTTCCCCCCGATTTCGTCTATCCCGCTCACTGGTCCGGCAGCACCGCTGACTGGCTTTGGCCGCGCCATGTGCTGTTGGCCGCTCCATTGGCCCAGATCCTGCTGCTTCTGGCCTTTTTCCTTCTCGGCAAGGCCTTCACCAAAAACCAGTTCGCCAAATCCCAGCACATCCTCGACCCAGCCCTAACCATGCTGATGACTGTGATCGCTGCCTGCCAGTTGGGCCTGCTCCTGACCGGCACGGGCTCGGACCTCGATTTCATCCGCTTTACCGGACTGGGCTTGGGTGCATCCCTTATTGTGCTTGGAATCGTGCTGTTCGAGGCGGAGCGCCACACCTATGCCGGCCTGCGCATGCCATGGCCCATCCCCTCTGACCGCACCTGGACCCTGGTCCATCGCACCACGGGACTGGCCTATGGTGCTGCAGGGATCATGCTTTTGTCTTTGGCCTGGATGGACGCTGGGCCAGGTGTGCTGATCGGCGCCTTCGCGCTGGCCCTGCTTGCGCCTGCGGCTCTCGCTGGATTTTTGACCCTTGTAGCGCGCCCCTGAGTGGAGGGCCCAAAGCGCAACAAACCAGGTCTGGGTTTTATCCCACCAGCTTCAAGACCGGCTTGCTCTTGCGGATTTTCTTGTCCCCGGGCAGGCGCGGCACATAATTTGCCATGACCCGCTCGATGACCTTGATGGCGCGGTCGGTTCCATCTTCGCCATGCAGCAGTTCGGCGATTTCCCCGGCATTGCGGCGATAATTCTGGTTGCTGGACAAATCGGCCAGCGCACCGGCCAGGATTTCCGAGGTCAGCTTGCGCAGGCGCACCGGCTTTGGGCCACAACCGAGCTCATAGATGCGGCGCCCCCAGTAAGGCTGGTCCACCGTTTGCGGCACCACAAATGTCGGTCGTCCCAGATGCAGCCCGGCCGACGTGGTTCCGGCCCCGCCATGATGCACCACTGCCGAAACATACTTGAACAGCTTGTCGTGCGGCGCCTTCTCGATGGCAAAGATCGAATCGGGCAAGTCCTGCGGATTGATCCCGCCCCAGCCCCGCGCCACCACCGCCCGCCCGCCCCACATGGCGACGGCCTCCTTCAATATTCTGGTGTTGCGCTCTGCTCCGAACGGCATCGAGCCAAAGCCGATATAGACCGGTGCGTCCCCTTGGGACAAAAACGTCTGGAACGCCGCCGATGGCTGCCAGTCCGTCAAGTCCTTCAACTGCCAATACCCGGTCACGATGGCGCTCTTGGGCCAGTCGCGCGGGCGCGGGGACACCACCGGCGAATAGGCATAGAGCGTTGTCAGCGAGGTGCCGTCGGTATTGCGGAAGAACCCGCCTTTCTTGCGCGCATCCAGCCCCATCAATTCCCGGCGCAGCTTGTTGCGCGGTAGATTGTAGTAAATCTGCTGCACGGTCATGGCGGTATAGGTCAGCTTGTTGAAGGCTGGCCCGAAATCGACGCCGTAATACATGCACAGCGGGAATTCGCTGGTTGAATTCAGCGGCTGCAGCGCCACCATGACAGCCGGAACATGCAGTGCTTCGGCAATATCGATGCCGAAACTCGTGTTCATGTTCAGAATCAGCATGTCCGCGCCCTGGCACATGTTCCAGGCATGGCGCGCCGCCGTATCGACGATCTGCTGGCCTTGCCGCAGCAGCGACGGGCCGTTGATGAGCATGGACTGGCTCATCGCATTTTCGAATCGCTGCTGGGTCAGGAACCCCTGGATGGAAGGTCCGAGCGTGTGAAACTCGATGCCGTAACCCTCGACCATGGGCTGAAATTCTTCCGATGCCCCCAGGACAACGGAATAACCACGGTCCTTCAGGGCGATGGCAAGAGCCAGGTAAGGTTGAACATCGCCTTGCGTGCCGATCGTAACGAGGGCAATGCGCTTCAAAGTTTAAACCTCACTTACGCCGTTCTGGACAGGAGGTTGGCGTCCTCCGGACCATTTACAATACCACTGCCAGGTTTTATGAACGGCCTTATCGTTCGCTGGTTTCTTTACAAAAAACGCTTCTCAAGGGCAATAGACATGCCGTTCCTGTACACATCTGCCTTGGTTGGAGCTTCGCTCACCGGCGCAAGCGTGTCGGTGTCTGCCCGCGGCGCGGCGCGTGCAGGCGCCCGCTAGCTCTTCCCGCATGGCCCCTCGGGCCGGGAAGAGCCGAACATTGCGACAGCGCCCCCAGGGCCATTTAACCGGTTCACAACCACAATTCCGCGATAATCACCGCCTCAAAGGGAGGCGTTGCGCTTCGAGCGCGTCGCGGCCCATCTAGGCCCGTTTCAGGCCACCGAGGAATCCATGAGCGAAGATTTCCACCGCATCCGCCGCCTGCCGCCCTATGTGTTCGAGCACATCAACCCGATCAAGGCCAAGGCACGGGCCGAAGGCGTTGACATCATCGACCTGGGCATGGGCAATCCCGATCTGCCGACCCCCGCCCATATCGTCAACAAGCTCAAGGAAACCGTGCTCGATCCGCGCACCCACCGGTATTCCTCGTCCAAGGGCATTCCCGGCCTGCGCAAGGCCCAGGCGAGCTACTACGGCCGCCGCTTTGGCGTAAAGCTCAATCCCGATACCCAGGTGGTGGCGACGCTCGGCTCCAAGGAAGGTTTTGCCAACATGGCCCAGGCGATCACCGCCCCGGGCGATGTGGTGCTGGTGCCCAACCCCACCTATCCGATCCATTCGTTCGGCTTCATCATGTCGGGCGGTGTCGTGCGCTCCATGCCGGCCGATCCCAATGAAGACTTCATGCGCTCGCTCGATCGTGCCGTGCGGCACTCGATCCCCAAGCCGATAGCGCTTGTGCTGAACTACCCGGCCAACCCGACGGCTTATACCGCCGATCTCGATTTTTACGCCGAAGTCGTCAGGTACTGTAAGCTGCACGACATCTTCATTCTGTCCGACCTCGCCTATTCCGAGATTTATTTCGACGATGTGCCACCGCCTTCGGTGCTGCAGGTGCCCGGCGCCATCGACATCACTGTTGAATTCACCTCCATGTCCAAGACCTACTCCATGCCCGGCTGGCGCGTGGGCTTTGCCGTGGGCAACGAACGGCTGATTGCTGCGCTGGCGCGGGTGAAATCCTATCTGGACTATGGCGCATTCACCCCCATCCAGGTTGCGGCGACGGCAGCGCTGAACGGCTCGGACGATGTGATCGAGGAAGTCCGCAAGGTGTATAAATTCCGCCGCGACGTCATGGTGGAGAGCTTTGCCCGCTCCGGCTGGGATATCCCGGTTCCCAAGGCGACCATGTTCGCCTGGGCGCCGATTCCCGCCCAGTTCGCCCATCTCGGCTCGCTTGAATTTGCCAAGCTGCTGATCCGCGAAACCGGCGTGGGCGTCGCGCCCGGCGTCGGCTTCGGCGAATATGGCGA
>JAQGJI010000230.1 GCA_028290685.1 Devosia sp.
GGACCGCTCCAGGCTGCCGCAGTGGCGCACCAGTGTCCGGTGCGCAACGCGACGCTCTTCGGCGTCACACTCTGCGGCCTCAAAATTCGTTCCAGTCGTGCTTTACAGCAGCATTGCCATGGCTGAGGTAAGACTTGGCTGCCGATTTCACCTTGTCCTGCAGCGCCTGGATTCCCGATCGCGCCGTGATGGCTGCGCTGGACGGAGCGGGCTGGGCCGGGCTGGCTGCACCACCGGCGTCGATCCGGAACACTTCAACGATCTTGTCCAACGCAATGGCTTGCGCCTCGGTTTGCTCGATCGCCGCATTGGTCTGCTCCACCAGGGCCGCATTGTGCTGGGTCATCTCGTCCATCTGGCGAATGGCGGTGCTCACCTCGCCGATCGCCGAGGACTGCTCGGCGCTGGCCGAGGATATGCCCTGGATCAGCGCGCTGTTGTCGCGCACCGCAACCAGAATAGCCTGCAGCTTCTGCGCTGCATTATCGACCAGCTTGGTTCCCCCGCTGACTTCGCGGTAACTCTGCTCGATCAGCACCTTGACGTCCGATGACGCCTGGGCGGCAGACTGGGCCAGACGCCGGACCTCGACAGCGACCACGGCAAAGCCCTTGCCCGCTTCCCCGGCCCGTGCCGCCTCGACCGAGGCATTAAGGGCCAGCAGGTTGGTTTGGAACGCGATATCGTCGATAAGCCCGATGATGTTGGAAATCTTGCCCGAGGAGGTGCTGATCCTGTCCATGGCCAGCGTCGCCTGCTCCATCACCTGCCCGCCTTCCTCGGCAAGCCGGGCGGCCGACTGGGTGCGCAGGGCCGCATCCTGAGCGTTGCGCGCGTTGTCGGTCACGTTTGTTGCCAACTGCTCCATGGCGGCAGAGGTTTGCTCAATCGCGGCGGCCTGGCGGGTTGTACGCTCGGCCAGATCGTTGGTGCCCGCCAGGATTTCCCCGGTGGCCGATTTCAGGGCGCCCGAGGTGCCGCGCAACTGCGTCATGACCTGGGTCAGCGTCTCGACAACAGCATTGGTGTCGTCCCGCAGCGCCGCAAACGAGCCGCGATAGATGCCTTCCATGCGCTGGGTCAGGTCGGTCCGGGCAAGGGCCGCCAGGACATGGCCCGCTTCGGTCAGCCCGGAGGAAACAGTTTCCAGCATGCCGTTGAAATTGGTTGCGATACGATCAACAGCGCTGTCGCCGAACTTGCCCTCGATGCGCTTGGAGAAATCGCCTTCGGCTGTGGCTTGCACCACCCCGTCGAACGCCGCTTGGAAGTCCTGCATCATCATGGCGCGAGCAGCTGCAGTTTCAGCATGACGGGCCTTTTCGATGTCGGAAAGCTGCATGGCCCGGCCATTGTGCTGAAACACCAGGAGCGCCTTGGCCATCTGGCCAAGTTCGTGGGTTTGCTCGGCGCCGCTGATGGCCATGCTGTAGTCACCCTCAGCAAGACGGCGCATGTTGTCGGTCATGCTGCGGATCGCGTGGGACAGCCAGCGGCCAGTGAAGAAGGCCAGCACCAGACCTATCAGGGTGCCGATGGCGCTCACGCCCACGACCAGGTTGCTTTTGTTGTGTGCTTCCTCGCTCGCTGCGGGTCCGATGGCGTTCTGATGCTGCGCCCGCTCCGCGGCCAGCTTGTCGAATGCCACCTGCATCTCGGTCCCCAGACGGTCGAGCTCTGCCGCTGCTGCAGCCATTGCGGCGGCGTCGCCAGCCTGCTGCGCGGCGATCATGCGTTCAGCCTCGGCTCGGTAGAGCAGCGCATCATCATGCACGAGCTGAATACTGGCCAGCGCCGCCTGATCACCCGCGAACAAGGCTATTGCATCTGGGTCATTGGTCGCCACCTCATTGACGATGCCGAGCAGGCTCTCAGCCAGTTCAGGACTGGGAGCGAGGCGGAAAGTAAGGCCGACACGGCGCATTTCATCGAGGTCTTGCAGGTACTCGGCAACTTCAAGGGTCTGTCGTGCCGCGGCCCTATAGTGATCGAACGATCCGGAAATCGACTGGACGCCGGTATAGCCGATGACGGCGATGAGCGTAAGCAATGTGAGAAGTGCACCGAAGGCCGCAAAGATTCGTGTGGAAATGCCAACCGAAGCCAGGAGACGGACACCCGGTTGTGAGTGCGTATTACTCGTCATTTACTTTTCTATACTCTATATTCTGTATTGAACCGGCACATTATCCAATTTATATCACGCTTCTGGCGTATCATGCGCCGGACAGACAAATCGGACAAACCCTTCTTAGCCATTCTGACCTGATCCATATTAAACAGAACGCATTAAAGACTCGTATTCTAGAAACCTGCTGCATAATTATGCCAGAAGCCTACCAGATGTTCTTGGAACAACTTAGCCGCTCCAATGAACTTTCAAACTGTTCCTGGAACAAAAAACCTGCTCTGATGGGTCAAGGCAGGGGTGAGCAACAGAACGCCGGGAGCACCAATTGGCGGTTGTGCATGTAGTTGATGATGACAGCGCCGTGCGCGATGTTGTGCGTATCCTGTGCCGCTCGATCGCGATCCAGGTCGAGGAATATCCCTCGATCGAGGCGTTCGATCAAAGCCATGACTCGCCGCGGCAGGGATGTGTCCTGCTCGATCTTCGACTGCCCAAACTCGGCGGCCTGCCTGGCGTGCAGCACATTCGCCGGAACTATCCGTTGCTGCCCGTTATCGTGATGAGTGCGCACGCCACCACGAGAACGGTTGCCCAGGCAATGAAGGCGGGCGCCGTGGACTTCTTTGACAAGCCATTCGTGTCGCAAGACCTGTTGGACAGCATCCAGGAAGCGCTTGCCCTTTCGTACAGCGCCCAAATGCCCAAGGAACTCAGCATCAGGCTGGAACTGCTGAGCCGGACCCAGCGTCAGGTTCTTTCACTGATTGCCGATGGCGCCAGTGACGAGCAGGCGGCGGCGGCGCTGTCGCTGCACAAGAAAAGCATCCAGCGGCACCGGCGGAACGCCCTGGCAAAGCTGATGCTCAAGCCGGGCGAGGAGCATTTGGTGCAAAGCCTGCTCAAGGCCTGGAATTTACCTGCCCCCTAGTATGGGCCAAAAAACGTGCACCTTGGTGCCTTTTCCGGGCGCACTTTCAAGCCGCATGGTGCCGCCAGCGTTGCTGACAATGCTGTAAACGATTGCCAGTCCCATGCCGCTGCCTTCTTCGGGGCCTTTGGTGGTAAAAAACGGATCCAGAGCGCGTGCCAGGGTTTCCGGATGCATGCCGTGGCCGTTATCGGACACCGAGATGTGGGCGTAGGCTGGTGTGAGCAGCGGCTCCTGCTCCAGATCGGCCGCCTCCCCGATACACACAACGATTTCAGGCTTGCGAACCCCGACAGTGGCGTGCAGGGCATTGGTCAGCAGGTTGACCATCACCTGGTGCAGGCGGCTGCGCTCCGCAACGATGACCGGGTCCGCCTCGATGCGGGTGACAAGAGAGAGCCGCTCAGGCAGTCCCGAGCGGAACAGTGCCAGGATTTGCTTGACCTCATCGGACAGGTTCAGCGGTGCCGGCTGAAGGACTTCGCGTCGGCTGAAAATGCGGATCTCATTCACCAGATCGGAGATGCGCTGGCCGGCGTCGAATATCTTGCGCGCCATGTTCTGCTGATCGGAGCCTGCCGGCAGTTGATCGGCAAGAATTTGGCTGAGGCTGGTGATGGGCACCAGGGTATTGCCGACGTCATGGGCAATGCCGCCCGCCAGCGTGCCCAGGGCTTCCACCCGCTGCCGGTGCTGCGCGCGCTGCTCCATCACGGCGCGCTGTTCGCGGGCCAGTTGCTCCACCGTCACATCGGCAATAACGCCCAC
>JAQGJI010000032.1 GCA_028290685.1 Devosia sp.
TTCCTCGGCCAGGGAAATATCGCGCAGCATGCGCGTCAACCCCGCGATCAGCCGGGCCTGCTCGTTTTTCCAGACGATGGTGATGGCGCGGTGGGTAGCGGATTGAGCCTGCATAGGCTCAAGCAAAGCAGGGCAAGCGCGCCGATGCAAGGCCGGTCAAGCACCTGTCCCGGTGGGCCGGACCCTGGCTTTGAGTGCGCCCTATCACCATTGCACCATGCCACTTCGGCTCAGCGCCGCAGGGGCATGGTGGTTGGCAGCAGCGAAAACAGATGGGTCGGGACGCTAGGGCGTCCGCTCAAAAGCCAGTCCCGCCAGCACGCAGCCTTCGGCCGGCTCCAGAGTGAAGCCGTTGTCATTGGCAGCCAGTGGACAGGTCATCGGGAACTGGGCATTGCCCAGGGCGCCCTGCGCATTGGAAAGCACCAGTTCATTGTCGGTCAAAACATAATCGCCGTTGACGGTGCGGTTGGCCCGGTCTCCCAGCGTGAACTTGCCCGCTGGATCAAGCGTGAGGGTGAGCCCACGCGCTTGCCCGTCTCCTGCGACGGTGTAGCGCCCTGCCGAGGCCGCCACGTCCGCACTGGCTACAGCGGCGGCAATCCGTTCTTCCAACGCCCTGAGATCTTCGCCGCGTTCGGCAATGGTGCGTGCCAGCTGATCGACCTGGGGCTGCAGCTGGTCGCGCTGGTCCTGATAGTTCTGAACCTCAGCGGTCAGCTCATCGCGACGCGCCTGCAGGGCAGCCAGTTGCTGCTGCACTGCCTGCAGATCGCTTCCAGCGGTTTCACGCTGGCCGGCGAGTTCTGCCAGCTGGGTCTGGGCCGTGGTCAACTGCTCGCGGGCGGACTGCAGCTGGCTCTGCAGATCGGCCAGGTTCTGGGTCGCGGCAGCGGCTTCGTTGATGAGCTGGGCGGCATTGGCAGTGGCGTCGGCTTCCTGCTGGCGCGCCGCTGCCAGCCGGGAGCCGCTGTCGGTCAACTGCGCGTTCGCGGTGTCGATCTGGCCCTGCAGGTCCTGAAGCTGGGCGTTGAGCTGTTCGGTTTGCTCCACTGCCGCGTCGGCCTGCTGCTGCAGCGCGCCCGTTTCGGCACGGCGTGCCTCCAGATCGGCGTTGGTCGCTTCAAGCTCGGCCTGACGGGCGGTCAGTTCGGTGCGCACGGTTTCGAGCGAAGCGGTGTTGGCAGCCACATCCTGCTGGGCGGTGGCAATGCGTGCCTCAAGGTCGGCAAGGCTGCCCTGGGCTGTTTCAAGCGCGGCCAACCGGCCCGCGACGTCGTCGCGTTCGCTGGTGAGCGCAGCGATGGTTTCCTGCTGGCGACCCGACTGGCTGGCGGAGTTGATCCACATGGCAAAGAAAGCCAGCCAGCCGGCGACCGCTACAACAAGCATAATGAGCACAAGCGGTTCGCGCAGGCGCTGCGTAATATCTGACATGGCTCGATGCCCCCCGGAGTTCAAGTCTAGCCGCTAACGCGTCGGCGTGAAACAGGGTTCCGCCTGGCTGGGCCGGGAGCCATCAGAGCATAGGAAAACCCCGTGCGAAAGATCGCACGGGGTTTAATTTGGATGACAGGGGGATCGGGGGATCAGGCGACGTTGTCGGCGTAGATTTCGCTCTCGTCGGGCTCGCGCAGTACATAGCCGCGGCCCCAGACGGTCTCGATATAGTTCTTGCCACCGGTTGCCACCGAAAGCTTCTTGCGCAGCTTGCAGATAAACACGTCGATGATCTTGAGTTCGGGTTCGTCCATGCCGCCATAAAGGTGGTTGAGGAACATTTCCTTGGTGAGCGTGGTGCCCTTGCGCAGGGACAGCAGCTCGAGCATCTGGTATTCCTTGCCCGTCAGGTGCACGCGCTGGGTCTGCACTTCAACGGTCTTGGTGTCGAGATTGACGGTGAGCTCGCCCGTGGTGATGACCGACTGGGCATGGCCCTTGGAGCGGCGCACGATGGCGTGGATGCGGGCGACCAGCTCGTCCTTGTGGAACGGCTTGGTCATGTAATCGTCGGCACCAAAACCCAGGCCCCGCACCTTGTCCTCGATGCCGGCAAGGCCGGACAGGATCAGGATCGGGGTTTGCACCTTGGCGACGCGCAGGGTGCGCAGCACTTCGTAGCCGCTCATGTCCGGCAAATTCAGATCAAGCAGAATGATATCGTAATCGTAGAGTTTGCCGAGATCGACGCCTTCTTCACCAAGGTCGGTGGTGTAGACATTGAAGCTCTCGGACTTGAGCATCAACTCAATGCTCTGCGCCGTGGCGCTATCATCCTCAATAAGGAGTACCCGCATTCATATTCCCCTTGTCATTCGTTCCTGCTGGAACCGTGGACCTGGCCGCCCACGCCAACCCTACTGGATATGACTGAACCCTAAGCCCAAATAGTTAACAAAGTTTAATTCGGTTGGGCAATACGCAAATGGCGTTAGGGTGAATTAAGTCTAACTCATTGAATTATAAGGGTTAATCTTATCAATTTTTCTTAAGAAAATGGTTTAAGTAGCTCCGCCAACTGACTCTGCGGACTCGGGCAATGCGGCTCATGGGAGGGGATGGGAGGCGGGTCGGCGCGAGGGCGCGGACGGAGTGCTCCAATGCTCGAATTAGCGCATTTGCGTTAATGATGGGTTACCATCTGATTCGAAACGTGACCTCGCCTGGGCATGCCGGGGGGTGGGTACGCCACCCCGTCGGACAATGAAAGCTGAACAATGAAGTCGCTCATATCGGCTATCGAGGGGATCGACGATGTGGAGGTCTATGGCCGGGTCAAATCGGTGCAGGGGCTGCTGATCGAGATCGTCGGTCCGGTGCGCGAGTTGCGCGTCGGGGGCCGGGTGCAGATCGAGACGGTCAATAACGAGCATCTGGCGGCCGAGATCATCGGGTTCAGGCAGGGCCATGCGCTGTGCCTGCCGTTTGGCCAGTTGGGCGGGGTGCGGCTGGGCTGCAAGGCCATCTTTCAGCGCCATGACGGGGCAGCATTTCCATCCGCAGGATGGCTGGGGCGGGTCATCAATGCCAATGGCGAACCGATCGATGGCAAGGGCCCCCTGCCCCGTGGCGCAACGGCCTATCCCTTGCGGCAAAATCCGCTTTTGGCGCATGACCGGGTGCGGGTCGGGGAACCGCTCGATCTGGGCGTGCGGTGCCTTAATACCTTCACCACCGTCTGCGAGGGCCAGCGGCTGGGGATCTTTGCCGGTTCGGGGGTGGGCAAATCCGTCCTGATGTCCATGCTGGCGCGCAACACCAATGTCGATGTCGCCGTGATCGGCCTGATCGGGGAGCGCGGGCGCGAGGTGCACGAGTTCATCGGGGAATATCTGGGTGAAGCGGGGCTGGCCAAGGCCGTTGTCGTGGTCGCAACCTCTGACGAGGCAGCGCTGATGCGGCGGCAGGCCGCTTACATGTCGCTGGCCTTGAGCGAATTCTTCCGTGACCAGGGCAGCAGGGTGCTGTGCATGATGGACAGCCTGACGCGCTTTGCCATGGCCCAGCGCGAAATCGGGCTGGCTGTGGGCGAGCCGCCCACGGCCAAGGGCTATCCGCCAACCGTTTTCACAGAATTGCCACGATTATTGGAGCGCGCTGGTCCTGGAACGTCTTCTACCGGTTCCGTTACGGGACTTTTTACCGTTTTAGTGGAAGGTGATGATCACAACGAGCCCATTGCCGATGCCGTGCGCGGTATTCTTGACGGGCACATTGTGATGGAGCGCGGCATTGCCGAACGGGGACGTTACCCCGCCGTCAACGTGCTCCGGTCCATCTCTCGCACCATGCCAGGGTGTGTGCCGGCCGATGTCCGGCCGACCTTGCAAAAGGCGCGGGAGTTCATGTCCATTTATTCGGACATGGAGGAACTGATCCGGCTGGGGGCTTACCGGAAGGGGTCAGATCCCAAAGTGGATCGCGCGATCGCTATCAACCCGGCACTCGAGGCTTTTCTGAGCCAGAGCCGGGAAGAGACGACAACGATTGCCGAGGGCTATAAAATGCTCGAGGCGATCATTGCCGAGGCGGGCGCGGCAGGCTGATGGAACAGGGTTTGTGTTCCGGAACTGACTTGGTGTGTAAGGAGTACAGGTCTTGAAATCGCGCAGCGAGAGCCTCATTCGGCTCAAAAAGTTCCAGGTGGACGAAAAGCGCCGTCAGGTTGCGCAGATCGAAATGATGGTTCGAGACTTCGAGCGCATGGCGGGCGAGCTCGACCAGCAGATCGAAATCGAGCAAACCAAGACCGGTATCTCGGACGTGGCGCATTTCGCCTATTCCACCTTTGCCAAGGCCGCGATCACCCGGCGCGATAATCTGCTGGCCTCGGCCAGCGACATGCGCAGCAAGCTTGAAGCAGCGCAGGATGGGCTGGCGGAGGCGATCGAGGACCTCAAGAAGGTCGAACTGCTGGATCAGCGCGAGCACCAGCGCGATGCGGCCGAACAACTCAAGCTCGAGCAGGCCGAATACGACGAGATCGGCCGGTTGCGGTTTTCCCGGCAGTAAGGTCGGTCAGACCCTGCCCGGATGCCGTGCCCGCCTCGCGCTGAGGTGACAAACCGGGCGGAGCAGGTATTCAGGGGGCGATCACCATGCGCTGGATATCGCGCTCGGCTGCATAGGTTTCCCCATTGTATTCGGGCTGGGCTTCGAGCTGTTCGCGCGATGCATTGAGAAACAGATAGCGGCTGCCGAACGTGTCGGCCGCGAAGGCGAGATTGTCGAACCCGACGGCGACGGGCTTGGCGCCAAGCCCCAGAAAGCCGCCCACATCGACAATGACGGCGTCGAAGCTGCCGTCCTGGTTGATCAGAACATCGCCTATGGTGCCGATGAGCTCATCGTTGATGCCGTAAACGCCAATGCCCGCCAACTCGCCGGCGGACAGGCCGCTCTCATCCAGCGGGGCGAATCCAGACCGGTCCAGTGGCGGTGCGCCCCCCTGGCTTTCGGGTTGGTCAGTCGTCAGATCTGGATTGACCGGGACTGCATTGGGGTCCCCTTCCACAAGCTGCTGCTCTTCCTGCGCCGGGGTCAGAGCCGGTTCGCCGGTGGCCTGCTCACTTTCGCCCCAGATAAAGGCCGGTGCTGCGGCAAGCGTCTCGGCCGTGGCGTCAAGGACCCAACGCCGGGAGCCGTCCTCGCGCTGGGCCCATTGCAGCTGCCGGAAATCAATGGCGACATCCTTGGAGCCAACGCCCAGAAAGCCGCCGACACTGATCACGACCGCCGAAATGCCCAGGCCCGAGGTGATCACCAGATTGGCGACGGTGCCGATTTCCTCTGCCGCGTCGTCGATCGAAGTAAAAATGGTTTGCCCCAGCAGTTGGGTCGCCAGCACGTCTGCCTCGCCCGTCGCCACGCCCTGCGAGGGAACGGTCGGCGCGGTAAGGCCGCTCTGTTCGAGTTGCGAGGGCGTGACGGAAGAGCCCCCCGATTGCGCGAACGCAGATTGTCCCATCAACAGGGCGCAGGCAGCAGCAGAGATCAACAGGCGGGGCATGGAATTCCTCTCAGCCAATGGGAAAGGGGCCAGCGCATGGCCGACCCCTCCCTCGAATGATCCACAAAGGACCGGTGACGCCGGACAACCCGGCACATGACGACTATTGCAGGTCGACTGCGCGCTGAGCCGGAGTGGTGGCATAGGTCGCTTCGTCGTATTCAGGCTGGGCCTCAAGCTGCTCGCGGGTGAAATCGCTGTAGATCACCAAC
Source organism: Devosia sp. (assembly GCA_028290685.1). Taxonomy (GTDB): domain Bacteria; phylum Pseudomonadota; class Alphaproteobacteria; order Rhizobiales; family Devosiaceae; genus Devosia. The sequence goes on from JAQGJI010000032.1 coordinate 5,722, forward strand.
TCGCCA
>JAQGJI010000041.1 GCA_028290685.1 Devosia sp.
CGTCGCGGGAATGACGTGGTGGTCGGTGCACCATCAAAGCGAAACAGTCCGAAGGGAACACTCCCGGGCGCGGGGCGAAGCCCGCCGGTACTGATCGGGGTAGAACAGGGGCGGCAGGGAGAGGAGCCCGGATGCAAGGGTATGTTTCATTTGTGGCCAAGCGCGTGCTGCAATTGATTGCGGTTGTCGTGGCTGGTATTTCCGCGTCGTTTTTCATTACGCATCTGTCGCCCATCAATCCGGTGGACCAGGCGGTTGACCGGATCACCGCGCGATCCTCCTTCAGCCCCGAGGCGATCATGGCGCTGCGCGAGACGCTGACGGCGCTTTACGGGGTCGACGAGCCGCTGCTGAACCAGTTCGCAAGCTTCTGGCAGCGGCTGCTGGTGGGCGATCTGGGGCCCTCGCTGATCGCCTTTCCAACGCCGGCCATGGATCTGGTGATGCGGGCCCTGCCCTGGACCGTGGGGCTGCTGCTTTTCGCCATTATCGTGACCTGGCTGGTGGGCAATATCCTGGGCGGCCTGGCCGGGTATTACCAGGACAACAAGTTTCTCAAGGCCTTCGGCATCGCCACGATGGGGCTGCAACCCATTCCCTACTACATCGTGGCCTTCGTGCTGCTGATCGTGTTTGGCTATATCTGGCCGGTGCTGCCGATTTCGGGCGGGTTCGCGATGAACGTGCGCGTGGCCTGGACCTGGGAGTTCGCCGTTTCGGTGATCCAGCACGCGGCGCTGCCGGCGCTGTCGCTGGTGCTGGTGGGTATCGGCACCTGGTTTTTGGGAATGCGGGCGCTGGTTTCCAACGTTGTGACCGAGGACTACGTGACCTATGCGGAACTGGCCGGCGTCGACCGCAGCCGCATCGTTTCCTCCTATGTGTTGCGCAACGCCATGATCCCGCAACTGACCGGGCTCGCAATGACGCTGGGCGGGGTCTTTTCGGGCACCGTCATCACCGAGGAAGTGTTCAATTATCCGGGGCTGGGTTCGCTGCTGATCGATGCCGTCAATGGTGGCGATTATGGTCTGGTGCTGGCGGTATCGTCGGTTTCCATCGCGGCGGTGGGCATGGCGATCTTCATCGTCGACCTGCTGTATCCGGTTCTTGATCCACGCGTGAAGGCGGAGTAGGCCCATGTTCGCCGTCGTTCGCGACCTTATCCGCTACAATGCCGAATTTGCCATCGGGCTGGTGCTGGTCACCATCATGGTCCTGTTCGCCTGCCTGAGCTTTTTCTCGCCGGTCGATCCGACCATGATCTACATGGCGATCCCGGACATGCCGCCCTCGAGCCAATACTGGTTCGGCACCAATTCGCGCGGGCAGGACATGTTCTGGCAACTCAGCTTTGCCCTGCGCAACACGCTCACCTTCGGCATCATCGTGGCGCTTCTTTCGCGGGTGCTCTCGATCACGATCGGGCTGGTCTCGGGCTATCTGGGGGGCTGGGTGGACCGGGTGCTGATGTTCATCAACGACATCTTCGTTGCGGTGCCGCCCTTTCCCGTGCTGGTGCTGTTTTATTTCGTCATGCGCTCCGGGCTCAATACCTATACCCTGGCGCTGATCATGGCGACGCTGGGCTGGGCCTATGACGCGCGGCTGATCCGTTCGGTGGCGCTGAGCCTGAAGCATCGCGAATTCACCCGGCATGCGCGCTTTTCGGGCATGTCGACGCCCCAGGTGCTGCTGCAGGAACACCTGCCCTACGTGATGCCCATCATCTTTTCCACCGCCATGGCCAACATGATCTGGTCGATCGGCATGGAAGTGACGCTGGCCGTGCTGGGCTTCACCAACATCAACATCCCCACGATCGGCACGACGCTGTACTGGGCCAACAACCATTCGGCCATGGTGGTGGGCACATGGTGGTGGATCGCCATCCCGGTGGTGCTGATCGTGCTGACGTTTATCGGGCTGTTCCTGCTGGCGGTGAGCATGAACGAATATATCGACCCGCGCAGCCGGTTGCGGAGGATGGGGGCGTGAGAGGTTTGCTGTTGCGGGCCGCGGGCCCTGGCCCAGCCTCCCCCCGGGCACGGGTGAGGGGCCGCCCCCAAGTTGGTGGAAGGTTTTGCGCATGAGTGAAGATCTGCTCAAGGTCGAGGGCCTCAAGGCCTACTACCAGATGAACTATTTCGGGGTTCAACGCGAGGTGCGCGCGGTGGACGACATCACCATGAGCGTGCGCAAGAACGAAATCTACGGCATTGCCGGGGAAAGCTCCTCGGGCAAGACCTCGTTCATCAAGGTGCTGGCGGCGGCGATCCGGCCGCCGATGCGCATCGTTGCCGGTTCGGTGAAATACGACTTCAAGGGCCTCGCCATGGATGTGGCGACGGCCACGCCAGCCCAGATCGAGGCGGCGCGCTGGAAGCATCTGAGCTACATCATGCAAGGCTCGATGAGCGTGCTGAACCCGGTGCGCCGGATCGGCAAGACGTTTGAGGACTTTGCCCAAAAGCCGCTGGGGCTCAGGGGCGATGCGTTCCGGCAACGGGTGCTGGGGCATCTGGACCGGCTCAAGCTGCGGCCCGATGTGCTCAACGCCTACCCCCATGAGCTGTCGGGCGGCATGCGCCAACGCGTGACGATCGGGCTGGCCACGGTCTGCCACCCCGAATTCGTGATTGCCGACGAGCCGACGACGGCACTGGACGTTGTGGTGCAAAAGGAAGTGCTCGCCCTGATCCGCGAGATCCAGCAGGAAATGGGCTCGTCGGTCGTGTTCGTGACCCATGACATGAGCGTGCATGCCAACATGACTGACCGGGTCGGCATCATCTATGCGGGACGGCTGGTGGAGGAAGGGCCGACCCGGCAGATGTTTTTTGCACCCCGCCACCCCTATACCGCCCATCTGGTGGCCAGCCTGCCCCGGATCGGGGACACAACACAGCGCCCGGCGCTGGAGGGGCGGCCGCCCAACCTGGCCAATCCACCGCAAGGGTGCCGGTTTCATCCGCGCTGTCCGCTTGTGGTGGACAAGTGCAAGAGCGAGGTGCCGCCGCTGATCACGGTGGCGAACGATCACCGCAGCGCCTGCTGGCGCTGGCAGGACGTGGAGCCGCTGGTCAACCCGCAGGCAGGCCATGGGGTGCCGGCATGAGCACGCTGCTGGACGTGAAGGATGTCTCCAAGCACTTCACCATGGGTGGGCTGCTGTCACGCAAGGTGGTGCGGGCAGTGGAAAGTGCATCGCTGTCGCTGAGCGTGGAGAAGCCGGAAATCTTCACCATCATCGGGGAGAGCGGCTCGGGCAAGACGACGCTGGCGCGGATGATCCTGGGGCTGGAACTGCCCAGCAGCGGGGAGATCAGTTTCCGGGGCAAGACGGTGAGCCATCGCGTGGGGCGCAAGGAGCGGCTGCAGTTCATGGCCAATGTGCAGCCAGTGTTCCAGAACCCGTTCGAAGCGTTCAACCCGCTGAAGCGGATCGACCGGTATCTGGAATCGACGGCCAAGCGGTTCTTGAAGAGGTCGGACCGGGCGGGGCTCGAGCAGGCAATGGACGGGGCGCTGCAGAAGGTGGGGCTGAGCCTTGCGGAGGTGAAGGGGCGCTATCCGCACGAGATGAGCGGCGGGCAATTGCAGCGGGCGGCAATCGCGCGGGCGCTGATCCCCAATCCGCCGCTGCTGGTGGCGGACGAGCCGGTATCGATGGTGGACGCCTCGCTGCGCATGAGCATCGTCAATCTGCTCAAGAGCCTGCGGGACGATCTGGGTGTGTCGGTGATCTACATCACGCACGATCTGGCGACGGCGTATTATATCTCGAACCGGCTGATCATCATGCAGCGGGGGCAGATCGTGGAGATGGGGGATGCGCGCGCGGTGCTGGACAATCCCGAGCATCCCTATTCACGGCTGCTCAAGGCCAGCGTGCTGAGCACGGAAGACGCCGGCAGCGGCAAGCTGGGGACCGATCCGGGCATGGTGGCGCTCGCCGGCGAGCTGGTGGGCCAGTCCGGCAGGCTGGTGGACCGGCCGGACGGACGGCTGGTGCGGGTGTACTGAGCCGGCAGGGGTCAGGTGTCCGGCTGGTCTGAGCCGGAATCCTGGGGCGACGCCATGGTCACGACGATCCTGAACAGAACCGTGCCTTCCCACCACATGGGAAAGTTCGTGCCCCATTTATTGTTGTAAAGATTGATGCGCATGCCGCTG
>JAQGJI010000046.1 GCA_028290685.1 Devosia sp.
ATTGGACACTAAATCCTCGCTCCCATTGAATCTGTACTGGCCTGTTCTTTTGGCTCTTGACGGCGGACCGGTAAGTCCAGATTTTTGACCAGTTGGAAAAAGGTTAGCACTCCCAAACTTTCTAGCAAGGCGAAAAATGCCGCCGACCAAAGTCAAAAACGCCGGGACCGCCATCACCACGCCGGCGCCGGCCCCCGCCGGACCAACGGGACAGCCGCGCACCGCGGGCAAGCCCCGTCCGCTGACCCGTATCCAGCGCGAGAAGCATGACATCATCCTCCAAGCGGCGCTGGAGGTGTTTTCCCTGCATGGCTTTCGGGGGGCCACCATCGACCAGATTGCCGAGGTGGCCGGCATGAGCAAACCCAATCTGCTGTATTATTTTCCCCGCAAGGAGGAGATTCACCGGCGCCTGATTACCCGATTGCTGGCGACCTGGCTGGCGCCCCTGCAGGAAATGGACGCCGCCGGCGATCCTTTCCCCGAAATCCGCTCCTATATCCGCCGCAAGCTGGAGATGGCGCGCGACTTCCCCCGTGAAAGCCGCCTGTTCGCCAATGAAATGCTGCAAGGGGCGCCGCGCATCATCGAGATGATCGAGGTCGATCTCAAGAACCTCGTCGATGAAAAGGCCGCCGTTTTGCTGGCCTGGATGGAGCAAGGCAAGATCGCCCGCACCGACCCCTATCACCTGATTTTTTCGATCTGGGCGACAACCCAGCACTATGCCGATTTCGACGTCCAGGTGCGCGCCGTGCTTGGGCCCGGCCGGGGCGGGGAAGGCCGCTTCGAGGACGCCGCCCGTTACCTCGAACAACTGTTTCTGTTTGGCCTGACGCCAAGGCCCAGGCCCTGATCGCTCAAGAACCACGGCTTGCCGGACTGTAACCGGCTCCACAATGGCAGGGTGACAGTGACAGGGCGGGAGCAAGGGCGATGAACAACAGCGATCCTGGCCCCGATGCCACAGCCAGCAGCAATACCGCACCAGTACAGCGTCAACACTATTGACGTGCCATTTCTTCGCTGCCTTGGCGCCACATTTGCCTTTATTGCTCCAAAATCGGTCAATGGCTGGCGTGAAAGTGCGCTGCATTGGCCATCGCCCACGCGATTTATCGAAAATATTGCACTTGTGATGGAACCTTGGCGAACCGGCCGCGCTGCGCAACATTGTTCGCCGATAAGGGCGAAACATCGCTCACGGGCCTCGAAAACTACAGAGCACACGCAAAAATCTTCCAATAAATCCAGGATCGGTCAGCAACATGGCGCAATTGCAGCAGCAAAACCTGTGATCATGCTGCAACACTCACGCCCGGCAAGCCCCGCAACGGCGATCTTGGCACATTGTGGCCTGCGCTGATTATTAATCCTCTGCTCACATTAACTTACGTGAGTTTGCAACCTTGCTCAGAAAAGCCCTTTCCGTCGCCGCTCTTGCTGCAGCCCTGCTGTCGCTTCCCACTGCAGCCTACGCCCAGTGCGGCGGTGCCTCCTGGTACGGCCCCGGCTTCAACGGGAAAAGAGCCGCCTCCGGTGAGATTTTCAACGAAAACGCCATGACTGCCGCGCATCGCTCGCTTCCCTTCGGCACCCAGTTGCTGGTGACCGATCAGAGCAGCGGCCGCCAGATCAAGGTGACCATCAATGATCGCGGCCCGTTCCATGGCAAGCGCATCATCGATCTGAGCAAGGCCGCGGCCAACGAGCTGGGCTTCCGCAATCGCGGCACCACCTCGGTGTGCATCAGCCAGCTCTGAGCCGGCTCTGCGTCCGGGGCACTCCTGGCCGCCGGCGTGGCGGTCCCGTCCCCCGTTAGCGCCAAATTAGCATTGTGCCCCTACCATTGGCTGCGGGAATGCCAGGAGGCCGGGCCGTGAAAGCCAGCGCCTATGTCGTGGGGCCGGTGGACGGGCCCGGGGCCGCATTGACGGATTTGGCCAGGCGCCTCGATTTTGCGAGCGTGCTGCCCTATGGCGGCATTGCCCAGGCCGAAGCCCAGTCCGCCATCACGCCCGTGTGCTACTTCCTGTTTGCCGCCGTCGAGGACGTGGGCAGCCTGCACGCCACCGCCAACGCCATCCGGTTTTGCCCAAGCCGGCGCATTCGCTTCTCGCCGCTGATCTATTTTTCCGAAAGCCCTTCGGTTGAAGCGATTACCCGCTGCATCGCCATGGGGTTCGACGATGTCATCACCATGCCGTTCACCACTTTGCGCATCCGGGAGCGGATCAGCCGCCAGGTCGGGCACAACCTGGTCTACTACGAAACCGCCGGCTATTTCGGCCCGGACCGCCGCGACCGCGGCACCGCGCCTGGGCCGGCGGCACAAACCCGCCTGGGCGGGCAGTTCCGCCGGCTCGAGATCGTGCGCAATCTGATGACGGGGATCAATGTCGTGCGCGACGAGTTGCACATGGCGGGCTGAGAGCCGTCCAGCAGCCTCGCCTGCGACTTTCCTGCATCGTTGCAAAACACACAACAAAACGCCTTCAGCGGCTATTCTCCCGGCGCGGGTTTTCGCATAGCGTGCCCGAACTGATTTCGCGAGTAGTCTGACGCCATGACATTCGGCCTTGCCCTGCCGCCCCAGATCAAGGTGTTCGGGGCGTTTTTTGTGTATTCATTCACCATGGGCAGTCTCTATCCCCGGCTTCCGGCCATCCAGGACGCCATGGGCGTGGGCGAGGGGGGGCTGGGCCTGGCCCTGGTCGGCGCGGCGCTGGGCACGCTGATTTCGCTGACCTTTGCCGGCAAGCTCATCGAGGCCATCGGCTATCGCCGCACCCTGCTGGCCGCGCTGCCGCTGCTGGCGCTGTTTTATGCCATTGCCGCCTGGGCGCACTCGCCCCTTGCCTTGTTCTTGCTGTTGCTGCCCGTCGGGCTGGCCATTGGCTGCATCGAGCTGATCATCAATCTTGAAGCCGACCGCGTCGAGCACGCCATTGGCCGGCGCATCATGAACCGGGCCCATGCGTTCTGGAGCCTGGGGTTTTTTGCCGCCGGCATTACCGGCTCCTTTATCGCGCAAACCGGCATGTCCCCCCAGCTGCACCTGGCGCTGATGATCCCCATCATCACGCTGGCGACCCTTGTCGTGCTGGGCCAGTTCCAGCCTGCCCGGCACCGCTCCGGCGGCAATACCGATGCCGGGCCCCGCTTTGCCCGCCCCACCCTGGCTATCCTGGTGCTGGTCGTGGTCTGCCTGCCCGCCATGATCCTGGAGGGCGCCGGCATTGATTGGTCCGCCATCTATATGCGCGACATTTTCGGGGCCGCCCCGTTCTGGGCCGGCTTTGCCGTGGCGCTGGGGGCCGGCACCCAGGCGGTGACGCGGTTCTTTGCCGATGGTTTTGTTGAACGCTGGAGCCCGGTGCTGGTGGCGCGGGCGCTGCTGGTGGTTTGCGGGGCAGGGGCGCTGCTGGTGTTCTTTGCGCCAACGGCGCTGGCGGCCTATTGCGGGCTGGCGCTGATCGGCATTGGCACCAGCGCCCTGTTTCCCCTGGCAATGTCCGCCGCGGCGCAGCGCGTCGACCGGCCGGCCGCCGTCAACGTCGCGGCGCTGGCGCAGATTTCCTTTGTGTCCTTTCTGCTCGGGCCGCCCTTGCTGGGCTTTGTTGCCGAGCATTTCGGCATCCGCTGGGCTTTCGGCGCCGGCATTCCGCTGGTGCTGCTGGCCTTGATGTTTACCGATGCCCTGCGGCCCGCCGCCAGGGCCCCGCTGGTGCCCGCCCAATGAAGATCGCTCCGCAACACCGGCTCTATGCCTGCTTTTTCCTTTTCGCCCTGACCACGGGCGCGCTGATGTCCCGCCTGCCCGATATCCAGACCCAGCTCAACGTCACCGAAAGCCAGCTGGGGCTGACCATGATCGGCATGTCCATCGGCTCGCTGCTGGCGCTGACCTTTGGCGCGGCGGTGATCGAGCGGCTGGGCGTGCGCAGCACCGCGTTCCTGACCGTTCTCGGGCCTGCCCTGCTGTTCGCGCTGGTTCCCTGGCTGGGTGCCGCCCCGGGGGTGTTTGTGGCCCTGTTCTTTACGGGCCTGCTTGCCGGCGCGCTCGAAATCAACCTCAACGTCGAAATCGACCGGCTCGAGATGCATAGCGGCGGCCGCTTCATGAACCGGGCTCACGGCTTCTGGAGCGTCGGCTTTTTTGTCACTGCCCTGCTGGGGGCCGGCATTCGCCAGTCCGGCCTGTCGGTGCAGGCGCATCTGGGCTTGATCGCCGCCATTGTGGTGCTGGCTGGTGGCTACATGATCTGGGGCATGGTGCCCTCGCCGGCCCCCCAGCGCACCCATGCTGAAACAACCCACCGCATCGCCTTTCCCAACTGGGGTCTGGTGCCGCTGTGCATCATCGGCTTCGCGGCCTTTCTGGTGGAGGGCGCCGGCATCGACTGGTCGGCCATCTACATGCGAGATGTTTTTGCCGTCGAGCCGTTTATCGGCGGCATGGGGCTGACGCTGTTTGCCTTCTTCATGGCCGTGATGCGCCTGTGTGCCGATCCCGTGGTCGCCATCTGGGGTCCGCGCCGCGTTGCCATGGTGCTCCTGGGCCTGGCCGGCGTGGGTGCCCTGATGGTGGGCTATGCACCCTCGCCCGAAATCGCCCTGGCCGGCTTTTCCCTGATGGGCATTGGCTGCTCGGCGGTCTACCCGCTGGCGGTCTCCGCCGCCGCCCAGCGCACCGATCGGCCCGCCGCCGTCAATGTCGCCGCCTTGGGGCAGGTCAGCTTTGTAGTCTTTTTCCTTGCGCCGCCCCTGTTGGGCTTTGTTGCCGAATATCTGGGCATCCGCAATTCCTACCTCATTTGCGTGCCGCTTCTTGTGGCCGGCTTGTGGGCCGCCAGCTTTGCCCTGGGCGATCGCAAGCTGGACGCCCCCCATGGCTTGCCCCCTGAACCCGTGCCGCCCCATGGCTGACCTGGGTCCCATCTTCGATGGGCGCCAGTCGCCAACGGCGCTGCGCGTGCAAAGGGGGGTCATGCGCCTGCTGCGCGAGCAGCATGACATGGCCTGCTATGCCGAGGTCAGCCTGCGCAGCGGCCGGCGCGCCGATATCCTGGCTGTTGGACCCAAGGGCGAAATCTGGATCGTGGAAATCAAGTCGAGCCTGATCGACTTCCAGGTTGACCGCAAATGGCCCGAGTACCGCGACTTCTCCGACCGCTTCTTTTTCGCCAAGCCTCCCGAGCTTGACGCGGCCATCTTCCCGCCAAGCGAAGGGCTGATCGTGGCCGATGCCCACGATGGCGCCATTCTGCGCAACAGCCCCGAAACCCCCCTGGCTCCGGCCCGCCGCAAAGCGCTGATGCTCCAGCTCGCCCGGCTCGGCGCCGACCGCATCCATGCCCTGATGGACCCGGGGCCCCGATAGAGGCTGAGCCGCAAAGCGATGGCGAGCTGAAGTGCGTACCATTTTCCCTGTCAGCGCGTGCAGCCAGGCTCTCAGCAAGCCCCGTAGGTCACCCCTCGGGCGTGCGACGGTTCAGCTCATCGGCCGTGCACAGTGCCGCAAGCTCCCAGAACCGCGGCAATGCTTGATCAAGCCAGTCCGCCCGTCGCGTGCACCTGCACGGCGCCCCCGTTAAGAAAGCACATCTTGCTGAACAGCCCCAGATCCAGCGGATTGGGCAGCCGCACATCGCCCCGGTCGGGATAGGGCTTGCTGGAGGGATCGTATGAGCGATCGATCTGCGAGATAAAGACAATCACCAGTTCGCGCTCCCGGGCGAATGCCTTCAAGGCGCTAACCTGGTCCGCCAGGGGCGGGTGGGCGCGGTTCTGGTCCAGCAGTTGCAGATAATCGATCACCACCAAAGTGCCCGGGCCGGCGGCCTGCAAGGCCTCAACGATGTAGGCCGCGCAGATCTGGTTCGAGCAATCAACTGCAAACAGGCTTTCAAACCGCGCCGGCTCGAACGCGATTGAGTGCAGGCGCTGCACGACATCGTTTGGGGTATAGTCCAGCGTAAAGAAAAACGAGCGATTGCCGGACCTGACCGCCTGCGCGGCCAGCTCGAGGGCCAACAGGGTCTTGCCCTGTCCAGGTCTGGCGGCCAGCAGCACCAGATCGCCTGGTTCAAGCCCCTCATACACCCTTGCCGCCGCCGATTGTGCGGCATGGCGGGCCGCCAGCAGGCTCCAGCTGGCAAAGCCTTGTTCCGCCGCCGTCAGGTCGAGCGCTTCATGCAGTGGAATGGCGCGCTGGCGGGCCAGCTGCTTGGCACCGCGTTTCAGATGGTAGATGGGCGCAGACAGTTTCATCGCATCCTCCGTGGCGAGCGTACCGGCAATCCCTCCTTTTGCCTTTGCTCGAACAGCGGTTCGATGATCTGCCGTGCCCTGCATGCAGTGTGCTGTCCCGTTGGAGGGGGGAGGCGCGGGCCGCGCCAGAATCAGAGCCTAGCCCAGTTTTGGGGCCCCGGCGATGCCGTCCTGCGCACAACGAAAAAGGCAGGCCCACCGGACCTGCCTTTGCTTGAACACTGTACTGTCGCCTTAACTGTACTGTCGCCTCACTTGGGCGCCAGCACCATGACCATCTGGCGCCCTTCCGAGCGCGGCTGGCTTTCCACCTTGGCAATCGCCTCGGTCTGGTCCTTGACCTTGATCAGCAGCTGCATGCCCAGTTCCTGGTGCGCCATTTCGCGGCCCCGGAAGCGCATGGTCACCTTGACGCGATCGCCATCGTCCAGGAACCGCTGCACCGCCTTCATCTTGGTGTCGTAGTCGTGCGTGTCGATATTGGGACGCAACTGGACTTCCTTGACCTCGATCACCTTCTGCTTCTTGCGCGCCTCGGCAGCTTTTTTCTGCGCGGCATATTTGAAGCGGCCAAGGTCGAGCATCTTGGCGACTGGCGGCTGGGCATTGGGAGAAATCAGGACGAGGTCGAGCCCCTGTTCCTGTGCTTCTGCGAGCGCCTCGCGGGTGTTCACGATCCCGCGGTTCTCGCCTTCAGCATCGATGAGCTGGACATCGGGGCTGGTGATATCTTCGTTCGAGAGCGGCCCATCTTTCTGGGGCGCGACTGGTCTCATGGGACGGCGAATGGCAAACGATCCTTGTGTTGTTCATCCAAGTGGTGAAATCGGCCATAAAATCGTGTTACCCGGGCCATAAGTCAACTGGCAAAGCGCCACAAAAAACCACCAAGGGGCTCACCCATGATAAATCCCGACCCCGATGCGGGCACCATTGCACTGGGCGATGGGGCCGCAAGGCGCACCATTGCGCTGCTGGGGCGCCCCGGCGGCAATCCGGGCCTGTTCTGGCTGGGTGGTTTCCGCTCCGACATGATGGGCACCAAGGCCCTGGCGCTGGACGCATTGGGGGCCGAGCGGGGCCTGGCCGTCACCCGCTTCGATTATTCCGGCCATGGCGCCTCGGGTGGCGACTTCGATCAGGGCAATATCAGCCGCTGGCTCGAGGAAGCCGAGGCGGTTTTCGCCCAGACCAGCGGGCCCCAGATCATCGTGGGCTCCTCCATGGGCGGCTGGATCGCCCTGCTGCTCGCCCGCGCCCTGCTGCGGCGCAATGAACGGCGCGCCCGGGCCCTGGTGCTGCTCGCCCCGGCGCCGGACATGACGCACGAGCTGATGCTGCCCCAGTTCACCCCCCAGGAGCACGAAGCCCTGCAAAACCAGGGTTTCATCGACCAGCCCAGCCAGTATGCCGATACGCCCTATCGCATCACCCGCCAGCTGATCGAAGACGGACAGAACCATCTGCTGTTCGGCAGCGTCATCGAAACCGGCTGCCCCGTGACCATCCTGCAGGGCGGGCAGGACCCCGACGTGCCCCAGGCCCATGCCATCAAGCTTGTCACCCACATCCTGCACGATCCCGTCACGCTGACGCTGATCCCCGATGGCGACCACCGCCTGAGCCGAAACGAGGATCTGGCCCGGCTCAGGGCGGCGATACTGGCGCTGCTGGACTGACTGGGCGTGTAGCTGGAACCGGCGTTCTCTGCGCGGCGCCGCCCCCCGGCCTGTCGGGGTGATCCATCCTCACCACATGCAAGCTGATGGATTGCCCCGACCAGCCGGGCAATGCCAATCCTCAACAGCTTGCAGCACGACAGACAGCTCGGCCATTTCGCTCACGCCCCGTGCGCCATCAGCTGGCGCCCAT
>JAQGJI010000094.1 GCA_028290685.1 Devosia sp.
GAGCACGATGATGGTGGCGAGATAGGGCAAGGCGGCCCAAAGCTCGGACGGAATAATGGAAAGCGGCCCGCCGCCCGCCTTGGCGTAAAGCTCCATGGTCATGACCAGCCCGAACAGATAAGCCCCCGCAAGCAGCCGGAACGGCTTCCACGAGGCAAACACCACGAGGGCCACCGCGATCCAGCCGCGGCCCGCCGTTATGCGTTCGGCCCATTGCGGGGTCAGCAGCAGCGGAAAACACGCCCCGGCAATTCCCGCCATGGCGCCGCCGAAGATCACGGCAGCATAGCGCACGCGCTTGACCGAGTAACCGATGGAATGGGCCGACAGATCGTTTTCGCCCACCGCGCGAAGGATCAGTCCGGCCCGGGTTTTTTTCAGGAAATACCAGATGGCAAAGACCATGAAGAAGGAGAAGTAGACCGGCGCCGAATAGCCAAACAGCACGCGCCAGAGCGGGTGGCTGGCCAGATCGGCGGGAAACAGGGGCCGCATCAACTCGATCGGCCGCGCCGAGAACGGCGCTCCGGCAAGGGCCGAAAAGCCCGTCCCGAAGATGGTCAGGGCGAGGCCGGTGGCGGTCTGGTTGGCCGACAGGCTCAGCGTCAGAAAGCCGAAGATGATGGAGGTAGCAGCACCTGCGAACGCTCCGGCCAGCAAGGCCAGATAGGGGCTGCCGGTATAAAATTGCGCCGCGAAACCAGCAATGGCGCCGACCAGCATCATGCCTTCGACCCCAAGGTTCAGCACGCCCGCTTTCTCAACCACCAATTCACCCAGGGCAGCGATCAGGATCGGCGTTGCAGCCCCCACCAGCGTAACGAAGATGGCGATATAGATATCCACTAGGCCGCCCCCACCGCGCGATTGCCCGCCACGCGCCGAACCCGATAGCGCACCAGGATGTCCCCAGCCAGCAGGAAGAACAGCACCATGGCCTGGAAGATGCCCGTCGCGGCATTGGGCAGCCCGATGGTGGTTTGCGCCACTTCTCCGCCCACGAAGGTGATGGCCATGACCAGGCCAGCAAAGATCACCCCGAGCGGGTTGAGACGCCCGAGAAACGCCACGATGATGGCGGTAAAGCCGTAATTGGTTGGGAAGCCCGGCACCATGCGCTGGAACGGCCCGGCGACTTCGAGCACCCCGGCAAGCCCGGCCAGGGCGCCGCTGACCAGCATGGCCAGCCAGATTGTCCGGTTTTCCGAAAATCCACCGTATCGGGCGGCATGGGGCGCGGCGCCGACCACCTTCATCTGGTAGCCAAAGACCGATCTGGACATGATGAACCAGGCGATCAGCGCCACGACGATGGCAATCGGCACGCCCAGATGCACGATGGTGCCTGGCATGATGGTGGGCAGGCGCGCCGCTTCCGAGAACATCCGTGTTTGGGGAAAGCCCATGCCCATCGGGTCCTTCCAGGGCGCGCGGATCAAATAATAGATCAACTGCACCGAGGCATAGGTCAGCATCAGCGAAGTCAAAATCTCGTTGACGTTGAGACGAACTTTCAAGAACGCCGGCACAGCGGCGTAAACCATTCCCCCGGCAACGCCGGCAAGGACCATCAGCGGCAAAATCCACGCTCCGGTCATGCCGTGGGTTGCCAGGGCCACGCCCGTGCCTGCCAGTCCGCCGATGATGTACTGCCCTTCGGCGCCGATGTTCCACACATTGGCGCGGTAGGCGATCGACAATCCAACGCCGATGATGATCAGGGGAGCCGCCTTGACCCCCAGATCCTGCCATTTGTAGGCATTGGTCAGGGGCGTCAGGAAAATTTCGCGCACCGCACCGATGCCATCATAGCCGATCAGCGAAAAGATGACGGCACCCACGATCATGGTCAGCAGCACCGCCGCCACGGGCGTCGCATAGACCATGAGCCGCGAGGGCTCGGGGCGTTTTTCAAGCCGGAACCGCATCGTGAGCCTCCGCCGCACCGTGCACGCCGCCCATCAGCAAGCCGATCTCTTCAACGCTGACCTCGCCCACCGGGCGCGCCGGCGACAGGCGTCCCATGTTGATCACTGCAAGCGTGTCGCAAAGGGCAAGCAATTCATCAAGATCCTGGCTGATCACGACAATGGCCGAACCAGCCGCGGCAAGATCCACCAATGCCTGATGGATGGCCGCCGCAGCGCCCGCGTCGACGCCCCAAGTGGGCTGGCTGACCACGAGCACGCCCGGCTTTTGCAGGATTTCACGGCCCATGATGTATTTCTGCAGGTTCCCGCCCGAGAGCGACCCGGCGGTTGAGCCCGGGCCAAGCGCCTTGACGGCAAACTCAGCGATGACCTTGCCCGTATAGGTCTTGGCCGCGCCCCCGTTGATCAGTCCGAGCACCACCATGCCAAGCCGGTCGCGCGCGGTCAGGACGGAGTTATCGCTCAGGGTAAATTCCCCGACAGCAGCGTGCCCGTTGCGCTCTTCGGGCACCGCGCACAATCCGTGCTTGCGGCGCCCCGTTGTATCGAGCAGGCCCAGCGGATGACCGTCGATGGTAATGGCGTGCTTGTCGCTGCTGCGGATTTCTCCGCTCAAGGCGTCAAGGAGCGCGTTCTGCCCATTGCCCGCCACCCCCGCAATCCCGAAGATTTCGCCGGTTCTGACGGTGAAGCCGATATTGTCGGCGGGCACTTCGAAATGGCCTGTCTTGATGGTGGAGAGCCCGGAAACGACGAACTTGGGCTGCCCCAGCGTCCGATTGGGCACGCGGACAATATCCTTGAGCCCCGCGCCGATCATCTTTTCGGCCATGGAGCGCGATGTCTCCTGACGGGGGTCGCAGGTGTCCACCAGCTTGCCGCCGCGCAGAATGGTGGCGGTATCGCACAGTTCCCGGATTTCGTGGAGCTTGTGGGAAATGTAGAGAATCGAGCACCCCTGCGCCGCCAGTTTGCGCAGCACGTCGAACAACTGACCCACTTCCTGGGGGGTGAGCACCGACGTCGGCTCATCCATGATCAGCAGCTTGGGGTCGAGCAGCAGCGCCCGCACGATCTCGATGCGCTGGCGTTCGCCCACCGACAGCGTCGCAACGGTGCGATGCGGGTCGAGCAGCAGGCCATAGATGCCCATCACGTCCCGAATGCGCGTTTCAAGCTCGCGCGCGGGGATCTTGCCGTCCATGCCCAGTGCAATATTTTCCAGCACGGTGAGCGCTTCAAACAGCGAGAAATGCTGGAACACCATGCCGATGCCCAGCTTGCGGGCCGCCTTGGGGCTGGCAATTACAGTGGGGCGCCCATTCCAGCGGATTTCGCCGCCATCGGGCTGCATGATGCCGTAGATCATCTTGACCAGCGTGGATTTGCCGGCGCCGTTCTCGCCCAGCAGCGCGTGGATTTCACCGGGTTGCACTGCAAACGAAATGTCGTCATTGGCGAGAACGCCAGGGAAACGCTTGCTGATTGAAGTCAATTCAAGCCGATGCGGCATACTAACGTCCAATGACCGCCCCCGGTTCAGGGGCGCGTGCCCGCGCAATCTCAGCTTCCCGCGCACCAATGTGGACCATAATCTCGGCCGCCGCTAGTGCCGCAATGACCTGGGGCCGCTTATCCCCAAGCCCGTGGCTGCCTATCGGGAGCACGAGCCGGCTCAGGGCAGCTTCGTCCCCGCCCTCCTGCTTGAACCAGCTGGAAAACCGGGCGCGCTTGGTCAGCGAGCCGACCATTCCCACATAAGGGCTGTCCGGGCGCGCCAGCGCTTCCTGGGCGATCAGGAAATCAAGCGCGTGATCATGGGTCAGGATAACATAACAGCTGCCTTGTGGGGCTGAGCGCACCACCGCTTCCGGCATGGCGACGGCGCGGCCCCTGATGCCGTCGGGGAGCAAGGCAAGCTCCTCCCGCCTGGTGTCGATCACCTCAAGGCGCACCGGCAGCAGCGCCAGGATCTGCGCCAGCACGCGTCCCACATGGCCGGCGCCAAAGACATAGACCCATGGCAGCGCTGCCTCCTCGGCCTGAAGCCGTTCGGTCAGCCGGCGGCGGATCGCCTCGTCTGCATAGCGCAGGCGGACGCCCACCCTGCCCCCGCAACACTGCCCGATCTCGGGCCCAAGCGGCACGTCCATGGCCTCTTCGGCCCGTTCCTCGGCGATCAGGCGCCGGGCATGCTGGATCACCATGTATTCGAGCGCACCACCACCAATGGTGCCGAAAATAGCCTCGGGCCCGACCAGCATGAAGGCGCCCTGCTCGCGCGGGGACGAGCCGCGCACGGTGGTGAGTTCGCAACAGATGGCCTTGGGATTGGCGGCCAGAAAGGCGGTGAACTGGGCAAGGGGGGTCATGGGCTGTCCCATTCATGTGTGAACCCGCGCCGGCCTTCCTTGCCGGGCAGCGCAGAAGCGCTCCCCAGTGCAGGCTGGCGGAGGGGAAGATCGCGTGGGGGTACTCCGGTCCAGACAGCCACCACTCTCACTCCCGCTCCTGCCGTTTCAGCCTCTCGCAGCCCAGCAGCACCCGCTCGGGCGTCACCGGCGTATTCAGCTTTGGGGCAATCCGATAATCGGCAACACTCGCGACAGCCATGGACAAGGCCTCGACAACGCTCATGGCCAGCATGAGCGGCGGCTCGCCCAC
>JAQGJI010000136.1 GCA_028290685.1 Devosia sp.
GCGGTCGAGATTGAGGCCGAAATGCCCGAGATTCTCGTTGTCATAGATGGCCTGGGCCTGTGAGCGCAGCACCATTTCAGACACCTGCTCGACATTGCCGGCCTTGCGGGCCTGACGAAGGATGCCGTTGAAATCGCTGGCGCGGACGCTGTCGGACTTCTTGACGGCGATATCGAGCGAGCCGAGAAAGTCCCGCAACGCCTGCAGTTTTTCCGACGAAGGTTCGTCGTGGACGCGATAGAGCAGGGGCGTCCGCTTCGCCTCAAGCGTTTCGGCGGCGGCGACGTTGGCGGCGATCATCATCTCCTCGATGAGGCGATGGGCGTCGAGCCGCTCGGGGATGCGGATATCCTTCACCATGCCCTTGTCGTCGAGGATGATCTTGCGCTCTGGCAGGTCGAGATCGAGCGGCCCACGCTGGTCGCGGGCCTGGGACATGGCGTCGTAGGCGGCATAGAGCGGCCGCAGGATCGGATCGAGCAACGGCCCGGTCTTGTCATCGGCCTGGCCCTCGATCGCCGCCTGGGCCTGCTGGTAGCTGAGCTTGGCGGCCGAGCGCATGAGGATGCGATGAAAGCTGTGCGAGCGCTTCTTGCCATCGGCGCCTAAAACCATGCGGACGGCCAAGGCCGCGCGCGGCTCGCCTTCCTTGAGCGAGCAGAGCTCGTTGGAAATACGTTCGGGCAACATGGGCACGACACGATCAGGGAAATAGACCGAGTTGCCGCGCAGATAGGCCTCGCGATCGAGCGCCGTGCCGGAGTGAACATAGGCGGCGACGTCGGCGATGGCCACGGTGACGATATGGCCGCCCGGATTGGCAGGGTCTTCGTCCGGCTGGGCGTGCACCGCGTCGTCGTGATCCTTGGCGTCGAACGGGTCGATGGTGATCAGGGGCAGGTCGCGCCAGTCCTCGCGGCCTTTGAGCGTGGCTTCCCTGGCCTGTTCGGCTTCGCGGATGACCGAGGCCGGAAAGGTGTAGGGAATTTCTAGATTGTGGATGGCGATGAGGCTGACGGCGCCTTCGGACATCGGATTGCCGATGACGGATGTCACCTTGGCGCGCGGAATCATCAGCCGGCCGGAGAGCTTGACCTCGACTTCGACCAGGTCGCCGTCCTTTGCATCGAGCAGGTCGCCGAGAGGGATGCGCATTTCCTTTTGTTTGCGATCGACCGGAATGAGGCGGGCGCCATCGTCGTCCATGCGGACAATGCCGATCTGGCCGCGGCGCGGCTTGTCGAGGATTTTCATCGGCTTGGCGGTGTAATGCAGGACGTCGTCCTGGCCGGCATCGATGCGGGCAAGGATGCGGTCGCCAGGCGCCGGCACGACCCTGGCGTCGCGGCCGCCGAGTACGGCGACGCGGGGCTTTTCGCCTTCTTCCTCATTCCACTGCGCCGGGTAGGCGTGGAGATCATCGGGATCGGCATCGGTCGGGATATCGAGCACGGTGACATGGGGCAGAGCAGCGGTGCGGCGCAGCGCCTTGCGGGTGCGCGTGATGACGCCTTCGCCCTCAAGTTCGTTGAGCATGGCCTTGAACGGGCGGCGCATGTCGCCGCGAATGCCGAAGACCTTGGCAAGATCGCGCCGGCCCTTGATATCGGACTGTTCGGCCAGGGCCTCGAGGAGTTGCTCGCGGGTCGGCAGAGCATCGGCGGCAGGCTGGCGGGAGCGCTTGGGGCCGGAGGTTTTTTTTGATTTTGTTGCTGGCTTGGCCATGGGAGATTTTCGGTTGAGGTGGCTGATAGATAGGTGATGGTGGCCGGTTTGCCAAATGAAGGTGAGGAGCGGGGGTTTGGTTCCGCATCGGCGTGGGGGTTAAGCGGTGGGATGGTGCCTGGGGCGACCGTCTGCTTACTCCGCTTGCAAACGGGAAAATCTACCCTGATCAAGTGCCTTTGGAGATGCCGACAAGAACACTGTGACGCCCGCGGGCAAGGCCCCGGGCAGGGTGGGTGTGGGTGGGAAGTGCAGAGGGTGAGGACAGATCGGACAAAGCACTCGATCTGCACCCCCTTGCGAGGAATGCGGGGTGGGGGTGAACTGCACGCTCAACAGAAAGACGATTCCCTCCCATGATCATTCCCTTCCTCGATGGCCACAACGACACTCTCTTGCGCCTGCTGGAGTTACCCGCGGGCACGCAGGAGACGGCATTTCTCGAGGGTGGACGGGGCGGGCACATCGATCTGCCACGGGCCAGGGCCGGCGGCATGGCGGGGGGATTTTTCGCGATGTTTCCGCCGCCGGCACGGGGGAACCTGACGGCGGCGGTGGGAAGTGCGGCGGCTTCGGACGGCAAATTGCCGGAGCAGCTGGGGCTCGCCGAGGCGCAGCTGTCAACAAACGGGATGACCTCGCTCTTGCTGCGGCTGGAGCGCCTTGGGGCGTTGGCAATCTGCAGGACCAAGGCCGAGATCGACGCGGCGCAGGCGGCGGGCAAGCTGGCGGCGATCATGCATATCGAGGGGGCGGAGGCGATCGACACCGAGTTCCGGGCGCTCGATGTGCTTTATGCGGCGGGGCTGCGCTCGGTGGGGATCACCTGGAGCCGGCAGAATGCGTTCGGGACGGGGGTGCCGTTCCAACATGGGGTGGACCCCGACATCGGGGCGGGGCTGAGCGAGGCGGGCAAGGAGCTGGTGCGGGTGTGCAACCGCATGGGGATCATGATCGACCTGTCGCACCTCAATGCAGCGGGGTTTCGGGATGTGGCGGCGATTAGCAGCCATCCGCTGGTGGCGACGCACTCCAATATGCACGCCATCTGCCCGCATGCGCGCAACCTGGTGGACTGGCAGCTGGCGGCCATTGCCGAGAGTGGCGGCATGGTGGGGCTGAACTTTGCAACAGGGTTCCTGCGGCCGGACGGGAAGTTTGTGGCTGACACGCCGATGGAGCTGCTGGTGCGCCATATCGATGGACTGGTGGACGCGCTGGGGGAAGATGGCGTGGCGCTGGGGAGCGATTTCGACGGGGCTATGGTGCCGGGTGTGATCGGGGACGTGACTGGCGTGCAGGGGCTGTTCGGGGCGTTGCTGGAGAAGGGGTACGGCGCGGAACTGGTCGGCAAGATTGCGATGGGCAACTGGCTGCGCATGGTGGAGCGGGTGATGGGGTGATGGGGCCCATTTGTGCACCCCCGATTCTGGCAGAAGCTTGTCGCGTCAAAACAACTCATTGAAGCAACTGGGTTGGTCGCTATCTCTGAGGCGTGCCCAGGCACATTCCGCTATTGTCGATTTTTATAGCTTCCGGCCTATGGCCAGGAAGACAGGAGGTTTTTATGCGTGCCCTCAGGCTCTGCCCATCATGTGCTGGACCCCGGCCTCGCGCCGCTGTTCGTTGCCCATGGTGCATGGCGGGCTATTCATCCCCCAGCCGTGCTCCAGAGCATCTGTTTGCAACCGCTGAAGGCGAAAAGGGCGTGGAACCTCAAGGCTATCCACCA
>JAQGJI010000159.1 GCA_028290685.1 Devosia sp.
CCGCCACCATCGAAGATCTGGCGGCTAATGATCCGCGCATCGTCACCGTGGTGAGCGACAGCGTCGGCTCGTCCAAGCTCGGCGGCTTCAAGAAAAAGTGGCCCGAGCGCATGGTCAATGTCGGCATTGCAGAGCAGACCTTGGTTGCCGTCGGTGCGGGGCTTGCTAATGGCGGCAAGGTGCCCTTTGTTTCGGCTGCGTCTTGTTTCATCACCGGTCGCGCACTCGAGCAGGTCAAGGCCGACATTGCCTATAGCAACGTGAACGTGAAGCTGATCGGGCAGTCGAGTGGCGTCGCCTATGGCGAACTCGGCCCCACCCATCACTCCATCGAGGACCTGGCCTGGCTCAGGCTCTTCAACAACATGAAGCTGATCGTGCCGGCCGATCCCTGGCAGACCGCCGAGGCCATCAAGGCCGCCGCGGCCCATGACGGCCCGGTTTTCGTTCGCGTCAGCCGCATGGCCGTTCCGGCGCTCGAGCGCCCCGCCGGCGCGAGCTTCGAGATCGGCAAGGCTGAAACGCTGGTTGAAGGCGATGAGGCGGCCATCATCGCCAATGGCACCATGGTCCACCGCGCCGTTGCTGCTGCAAGGGCACTCACGGCCGACGGCATTTCCGTCCGTGTCGTCAACATGGCCACTGTCAACCCGCTCGACGAATCCGCCATTGCCAAGGCGGCCGCCACCGGCGCCATCGTCACCGTTGAAGAGCACTCCGTCCGAGGGGGCCTTGGTGGCGCTGTGGCCGAAGTGGTGTCCACCACCAGTCCGGTGCCCATGCGCATCCTGGGCTTCCCGGGCTTCGTGCCGACGGGCTCGGCCGAATGGCTGTTCGACCACTTTGGCCTCAACGAAGCCGGCATCGTCGAGGCCGTTCGCCAGACCATCGCGCGAAAGAAATGAGCCGGGAGCTGATCCTCGCCATCGACCAGGGCACCACCAACACGAAGGCCTTGCTGGTGGATGGCGCGGGCCGCGTGCTGCACCAGGCTTCGGTGCCCAATGTCGTCAACTATCCCCGACCCGGCTGGGCCGAGCAATCAGCCACTGCACTGGTCGATGGCGTCACGCAGGTGATAGCTGAAGCTGTCGACAAAGCCGGCGACGCAAGAATCGCCGGCATCGGGATTTCCAACCAGCGCGAATCCATCCTCGCCTGGGATGCGGCAACAGGCGAGCCCATCGGCCCTGTCGTCATATGGCAGTGCCGCCGCTCTGCTCCCCGATGCGACGCGCTCCGCGCTGCCGGCCATGCCGATGTGCTTGAAAGCAAGACGGGCCTGGCGCTCGACCCGCTATTTCCCGCAACCAAGATTGCCTGGCTCCTCGACAACACGCCGGGCGCCCGCGCCCGTGCCGAGGCTGGTGAACTTCGCGTCGGCACTGTCGACTCCTGGCTGCTCTGGAATCTGACCGGCGGCGAGGTGCACGCCACCGACCATTCCAATGCGTCGCGCACGCAACTTTTCAATACCGAGACGCTGAGCTGGGATGCCGATCTCTGCGCGCTCTTCGAGGTACCCCAGGGCATGCTGCCCGAGGTCAAATCCTCCGACGCACGCTTCGGCACCACGGCCGATGGCGCCACGGCCTTGGCGGCTGGCACGCCGATCCTGGCCATGATCGGGGATTCCCACGCCGCCCTGTTCGGCCATGGCGTGCGCAGCCCCGGCACGGTCAAGGCAACATATGGCACCGGCACGTCGCTCATGGCGCTGACACCCAGCCGCGTCCGCTCCAGTCACGGGATGTCCAGCACAATTGCCTGGAGCCAGGGCGGCACGGTGCAGCATGCGCTCGAAGGCAATATCTCCGTTTCGGGGCAGACGGCCGCTTTTGCCGCCGAACTGCTGGGCCTCGCCGATGCCGCCGCGCTGTCAGCGCTGGCCGAAACGGTTGCAGACAGCAATGGCGTCGCCTTTGTTCCAGCCCTGGTCGGTCTCGGCGCTCCCTATTGGCGCGCCGATGCCCGCGGCACCATCACCGGCATGTCGCTCGGCACCAAGCCGGCCCATCTGGCCCGTGCCGCATTGGAAGCCATCGCCTTCCAGGTCGCAGATGTTTACGCGGCCATGGAAGCCGACATGGGCTCTCCTTTGGGTGAACTCCGGGCCGACGGCGGCGCCTCGCGCAATGGGACCATCATGCAGTTCGAGGCCGATATTCTCGGGCGCCCGGTCGCCGTCGCGGCTGCGCCCGAAGTCAGCGCCCTTGGCGCTGCAGCCCTCGCCTTCTCGGCGCTAGGCATTGCCATGCCCGGCGTACCCGCCGCGAACCATTTCACGCCGCACATGGATAATGCGAGCCGCACCCAACATCGCCAGCGCTGGCAAAACGCCGTGATGCAAACCCTGGTGACACAAAATAATCAGAACAGTGGAGGAACCCCATGACGACCCCACGCTTCGGCGCTGGCATCTGGCACTTTGCCACCTATCTCGATCGCTATGCGACGGACGGCTACGGCATCCCCCGCAACATCATCGAAGCGATCGATCTTGCCGGACAGGTGAAGGACCTCAGCGTTGTCGACCTCAACTGGCCCTATTTCGGCGGCCAATATTCCGACGCGCAGATCAAGGAAGCGCTCGATCGCAACAATCTCGACGTCATCGGCATAACGCCCGAGATTTATACCCGCGATTTCGTCAAGGGCGCCTTCACCAATCCCGACGCGGGCATCCGCCGCAAGGCGCACGAACTCATCACTGCCGCCTGCGATGTCGTGCGGTTCCACAAGGCTGATTACGTCAAGCTCTGGCCGGGCCAGGATGGTTGGGACTATCCCTTCCAGGTCGATTATTCCACCCAGTGGCAGCGCTCGCTCGATGGCGTCGGCCAGCTCGCGTCGGAAAACCCCGACCTAAAATTCGTCATTGAATACAAGCCGCGCGAACCACGCGTGCGCATGAGTTTCGGCTCGGTCGCCCGCACGATCCTGGGCATCGAAAAGATCGGCCTGCCCAATATCGGCATTCTTCTCGATTTCGGGCACGCCATCATGGGCGGTGAATCGGCCGCTGACTCGGCCCAGCTCGCCATCGATCACGGCCGCCTCTTTGGCATGGACGTCAACGACAATTACCGCTCATGGGACGATGACCTCGTCGCCGGCAGCCTTCACCCGATCGAGCTCTTCGAGTTCTTCTATGTCCTGAAAAAGAACAACTGGAACGGCGTCTGGCAACTCGACCAGTTCCCCTTCCGCGAAGACAGCGTCGCCACTGCCACCCATGCCATCGACTTCCTCAAGGCTGCCGCACGGGGCCTCGATCGCCTCGACATAGCGGCGCTGCAGGAGGCTCAGAGCCGGCACGACGCCATAGGCGCGCTCAGAATCGCGCAGAAGGCACTGTTCGGCGCCATGGGAGAGGAGCAATGAGCAACCTCCCCCGCGAGAAGCGCGCGCGTCTTATTCTCAACACCGACGCCAAGAATGAGGCCGATGACCAGTTCACCATTGTTCATGCCCTCCTGACGCCGACCTTCGATTTCCATGGCATCATCGCCGCCCATTTCGGCGATCATCGCTCGAAAACCTCGATGGAGGATAGTCGCGCGGAGATCGATCATCTGCTCAAGCTCATGGACCTCTCGGGCTGCATCCCCGTCGCCAGTGGAGCGTCCAAGGGGCTGCCCGACGAGAATACGCCGGTCCCCTCGCTTGGCGCTCAGCTCATTGTTGACCAGGCAATGAGCGACGACGATCGGCCGCTCCATGTCGCCTTCCTCGGGCCCCTGACCGACATGGCTTCGGCCCTGCTCATGGAGCCGCGCCTCAACGAGCGCAACGTGATCTG
>JAQGJI010000220.1 GCA_028290685.1 Devosia sp.
TAGTCACGCACGACATTGACTGGAGCCGCGTGACGGCGTTCCATCTCGATGAATATGTAGGCCTTCCGGCCATGCACAAAGCAAGCTTTCGCGGCTATTTGCTTACCCGGTTTGTCCAACGCGTCACGGGTCTCAATGAATTCGTGCCAGTCAATGGCGATGCAGCCGAACTCGACGGGGAGTTGGAGAGGCTCAACACTCGGCTGGCAGGCGAAAGGGTGGACGTGTGCCTTGCGGGCATCGGCGAGAATTGCCACCTCGCCTTCAACGATCCTCCGGCCGATTTCACAACCCGAGATCCCTACATCGTTGTCGAACTCGATGAAGCGTGCCGCCAGCAGCAACTAGGCGAGGGATGGTTTGGGAGCCTTGAGGCTGTGCCGCGGCGCGCAATTTCCATGAGCATCCAGCAGATCATGAAAGCTCGAAAGATCGTTCTTTCCGTTCCCGACGGGCGCAAGGCGGAGGCCGTTCGCCGGGCCGTCCAGGGCCCCGTCTCGCCGCTTCATCCGGCCTCGATCCTGCAGCAGCATGGCGATGCAACGCTCCATCTCGATGAGGCATCCGCGAGCCTGCTCACATGATCAGCGATGGCCTGTTCGACCTCCAGGTCAATGGCTATGCAGGTGTCGATTTTAACGACCCGGCACTGACACATGTGCAACTCGATACCGCACTCGAAGCCATGCTGGTGTCTGGCGTGACGCAGTGCCTGCCCACCATTATCACTGCCCAGCCCGATGAACTGAACAAGCGCTTCTTCGCCCTCGACCAAGCCGTCAAATCGAGCCGCCTGGGGGCGTCCATGGTGCCGGGATATCACCTTGAAGGCCCATTTCTTTGTGCCGCCGACGGCTATTCGGGCTGTCATCCGCCAGACGCCATGACCGACCCCGACGCAGCGCTCATCGACCGCATCGAGGAGCGCCTCAGTCGTCCCATACTCCTCGTGACGCTAGCGCCCGAGCGAAGTGGTGCGCTGAACTTCATCGCTGAGATGAGACTGCGTGGCAAGACGGTGGCGATGGCCCATTCGTCAGCAGGCTTTGCCACGGTGCGCGCCGCCGCAGACGCGGGACTTACTCTTTCCACCCATCTTGGCAATGGCCTGCCGCAACACCTGCCGAAGCTCGAGAACGCCCTCATGGCGCAGCTTTCGGAGCCACGACTTGCAGCCTGCCTGATTGCTGACGGGCACCACATGTCGGGCGAGGCCCTGGCTGCACTGATCCGGCTCAAGGGCACCGACAACTGTATTCTTGTAACCGACGCCACAGCCGGCGCTGCCGCTGTGCCAGGTGTCTACGGTTTTGCCGGGATGGCCGTGGAACGCACCCTCCATGGCGCCATGGTGCAGCCGGGCCGGAGCAATCTTGCTGGATCGGCGCTCTGCCTTGACCAAGCTGTACGCAACACCGTCGCCTGGACCAGCCTTCCGCCAGCGCTTGTGATTGCCATGGCTTCGGCTGCGCCACGACGGGCGCTTGCCGGAAGCCTCCGGCATCACGGTATTTCGTTGCAGCCGGGCCGTGTGCGCTGGGGCGCCGATCTCAGGCCGTCGGTCGACGCGTTGGCGTCGGTCTAGCCGAGTGCGATTACCCTGGTCGATGCAAGCGTCGCCGCGTCGTCAAAACGATGCGCGGGATCGCCATTGGTAATCAGCACGTCCACGTCCGCCATTTGCGTCACCACGTGGGGGGCGCGGCGCTCGAACTTTTCGTCGTGGGCGACCAGGATCACCTGGCGCGCGTGCGGCAGGATTGAGCGAACCAGGTCGACCTCCATAGGGTCGAATTCCTGCACCGTGCCGTCCCGGTCGATAGCGCTGGCGCCGATCACCGCCACGTCGAACTTGAAGCGGTGGCGGCTGTCATCTGCGAGCGTCAGCACCGAGGAGTCCTTGTTGCGCACGTAGCCGCCATAGACATAGACAGTAGCGTCGGTCCTGAGGGCGCAGGAGTGGGCAACCTCAAGATTTGGCGTGGCGATCAGGACGCCGGGATGGTGTGATAGCACCTCATGCAGGCTGTCAAACGTGGTGCCCAGACCGACAAAGATCGTTGCCCCCGGCAGCAAAAACTCCTCAAGCGCGAGCACCAGCTGGCGTTTGACCGACATCTGGCTGGCATGCCGCTCGTCGAGAGTGTGGTGCGCCACGCCAGGAGAGGCAAAGGCGCCGCCAAAGCCCTTCTGCAACAGGCCCTGCAATTCGAGGGTGCGTAGGTCGCGGCGGATAGTCTGGTAGGTAACATCGAAGCGGGCGGCGAGTTCGGCCACGGAGGCGGCGCCGTTGGTGCGCACTGCCTGGAGGATCGCCTGACGCCGCTCCCCTGCCCGGCCGGTTTCCGCTGTCAGGGGATCGGGTACTGCGCCCACACGGGGGGCGAGGTCGCCGCTCATTTCAGCCGAACGCCCAGATAGCTGCGGTCGTCGGTCAGTTGCGTCGGAGTGGTCCCCTTGGTGCTCATATAGCGTCCGATCTTATGAAAATCCTCGGCTTCGACTTCCTGGAAAGCAGCTTCCCACGAAGCTACGCCAAAGCCTGCCCCCAACTTAAAATACCCGTCGGAGAATAGCTCTATCGTCTCGATCTCGGTCAGCGGATAGCTGCGCGTTTCAACAAACCGTCCGGGCACCGCAAAGCCATCGATGCCGCCATAGCCCAGCACCGGCTCCGTAACGTTCTGGAACTTTCCCTGACCGTGCGAAATGCCTTGCTGGATCAGGGTTACCAGTTCGCTTTCTGGCACATGCGGCAAATGCTGACGACAGGCGAGAAGGGCGCTGTCCTCGATAGCGTTCAGTACAGCTTGGCTGGCGGTCGGACTACCGGCAGGCTGGTTCCGCGTCCCCTGCCAGGTCATCGAGGCAGAAAGACGGTCGCAGTCTTCGACAGGCTTCCCCAGCGCGTCGAAATAGCGCCAGGTCTCACGCCGCAGAATCGCGGTTACGTCATCGAGCGGCTTCAACACCTGCAGGGTTTCCCCGCCATTGATGCGAATGCCGCTATCGCCCACGGCAACTACTTCGAGCCGGTCGCCAATCAGCAGGGCGGCCATCACGGTGCAACCACCCCTGACCTTCCAGTCCGCCTCAACTGCGGCAAGGGCTCCGTTCGCGACATAACCGGCACGGATCGCCTTGCCAAGATAGTCCACGAAATGCTCGCCGCCTTGATAGTGCAGATCCGGCTGATCCTTCTGGCCCTGAGCCAAAAGGAAGATCTCGATGGCGCGTTTGACAGTCCGCGAGGCAAATTGTCCCGAAAGCATGCCGCCATAGCGCGTGCCGTTGCGATCGGTCACGCCGTCGATAACGGCGTAACCAAGGTTCGGCATGACCACGAGGCTATCTTCGTTGGTCTCCGGGTGGCCAATCTTCTTGCCTACCGAAAGAGCTTCAAGCTGCCTCATATGGTCCTGCCTTGATGTAAATCGTTGAACTTGCGACCTATTCGCCGATCGCAGTCCGCCATTCGGCCAGCACGGCTTCGGCCCCCCCGAACTCGCTGAGCGGCTTGACGTTGACCAGTGTCAGGTCGGCAAGGTTTGGCGTACCGGCAGGCCCTTGCACGTCGAGACGTACCGAACGGCGGCCGATATCCATCGCGAGCTTTTCCTGGGTGGATTTGGACATAGCCCAGTCGATGAACGCCTTGCCCCCCTCAGGGTTTGGAGCACCCTTGACCAGCGCAACGCCGTCCGGTGTTGCCGCCGTACCGTCAGAAAGATGCACAATCGAGATTGGAGCACCGCCCTGCACATATTCGAGGGCATTATCCTCGAGCGTGAGACCCATGGCAGTTTCGCCATCTGCTACGAAGCGTGGCACGGCCCCTGAGGAGTCGGCAAACACGAAGTTCTTGGCCATTTCGGCATATTTTGCCCAGCCTTCCTCACCGAAAACGGTGAGCACGGTCTGCAACTGCTGCATGGCGGATCCTGATCCATCGGCCCGCGCGCTGGCGATCTGGTTGGCCCATTTCGGATCCGCCAGTTCGGCCCAGGTCTTGGGTGCGGTTTCGAGTGGTTGCAGGTCAGTGTTGACCGCCAGCACGTAGACGACGGCGGTATAGGGCGTCCAGGAATCGTCCTTGATGAACTGCGGGTCGATCTGGTCAAATTCCGGTGGGGTGTAGGGCTCGAGCAAATCCTGCAGTTCGGTCAACTGACTTCCGGATATGGACCAGATGACATCGGCTGCCGGCGCGCCAGCTTCAGCCTGCACACGCTTGGCGATATCACCAGAACCGAGCTTTACCACTTCAGCCTTGAGGCCGGTTTCCTGCTCGAAGATAGGCAGGAGCGTGTCGACAATGGACGACTTATGAGCGGTGTAGATCACCACGGAACCGTCTTGGGCCATGGCCAGCGAGGTCATGCTGGTGGTTGCAATCAGTGCGGCAGCGGACAAAGCCAGAAATGTGCGTTTGCGAATATTCATGTGAGTCCTCCCTTTCGATTTTGATCAATCCAAGATCGCTTCGATCCTGAACCACGTGAAAATATGTTGCAATACGAAAGTTTGTCGGTGTCATATAGCTTAGGGAATACGTGGGGATGACGGCATGAGCTATCTGACGGTCACCAATGCGACCAAGAGGTTCGGGCCAACCTTCATGGCTTTGGATGGGGTATCGGTTTCCATAGAGCGGGGGGAATTCTTCACGCTGCTCGGACCCAGTGGTTGCGGCAAGACTACGCTGCTACGGGCCATTGCCGGCTTCAATGACCTGACTTCGGGTGCCATCGTGCTGGACGGGGCCGATCTGCGCACCCTGCCGCCGCATCAGCGTGACATTGGCATGGTGTTCCAGGACTATGCCGTGTTTCCCCATCTCAGTGTGTTCGACAATGTTGGCTTCGGTCTCAAGCCTCGCAAGGTTCCTGCCGCTGAGCTCAAGATCCGCGTAACGGAAGCGCTCGACACGGTGCGGCTCGGTGCCATGGCAGAGCGCCTGCCCGCTGCCATGTCCGGTGGTCAGCAGCAGCGCATCGGCCTTGCCCGGGCCATGGTCATCAAACCGCGCCTCCTGCTTATGGACGAACCGCTGTCCAACCTCGATGCGAAGCTGCGCATCGAACTGCGTGAGGAAATCCGCGATATCCAGAAACAGGTCGATATCGCCACCATCTATGTGACACATGATCAGGAAGAAGCGCTGGCAATTTCCGACCGTATCTGTGTGATGAATGCAGGCAAGATCGAACAGGTCGGGACGCCCCAGGAAATCTACGGTAACCCCCAGACCCGTTTCGTCGCCGAGTTCGTTGGCAGCATCAATGTCTTCAGGCCCGGTTCGGCACTCGATGCCATGCTGGCCAAGCTTGGCCATGCTCCTGGCGGTGCTGCCACTTGGACCGCTCGCCCTGAGCACCTCGCCCTGGTCGAGCCTGACGGGCAAGACAGCGGCGCCGCGACCCTTCCGGGCACCGTCACCAAATTCACCTACCTGGGCCGCGAAGCCCATGTGCAGGTCGATACCCCGGCAGGACTCCTGGTCGTGCAGATCGCGAATCCCGGCATGGCCGCGACCCGGCACACCGGTGACGCAGTAGCGGTTGTCGTACCACCCAGCGCACCCATGGCATTTGGCCCCGACGGCGCGCGCGTCAAAAGATGATCGTCATGCCACGCTTCAACTTCTGGACCGTGATCATGATCCTCACCTGGGTCATGCTGTTCGTGCTGCTGTTCGTCCCGGTGGGCTCGGTCCTGGTCTCGAGCCTCTACGATCAGGGCGGCAACTTCACCCTTGCCAACTACACCAAATTCCTCGCCGAGTCGCGCTTCCATCAGGCGTTTGCCAATACGCTGGTAGTGGGTTTCGGCGGTCTCTTTGGCGCATTACTGCTGGGCTCGATCATGGCCTTTTGCGTGTCGCGCTTCGTCATTCGCGGGGGCAAATTCGTGTCGCTGCTCGCCATCCTGGCGCTGGTATCGCCACCCTTTATCGGCGCCTATTCCTGGATCGTACTGTTTGGCGCCGGCGGCGTGGTCCGCGGCTTCCTGCGCGACCTGGGCATCAGCATGCCGCCCATCTATGGCGTCGGCGGCATCCTCATCGTGTTCTCCCTGAAGTTCTATCCCTACGTGTACCTCATGGTGTCGGGAGCGCTCAGCAACGTTAACCGCTCGCTCGAAGAAGCGGCTGAGGGCCTTGGCCTGACGCCTTGGCAGCGCACCATGAGAATTTCATTTCCCATGGTCTTTCCGGCTCTCACCGCCGGTGGCCTTCTCGCCTTGATCCACGCGATTGCCGATTTCGGCACGCCGCGCCTGCTCGGCCGCGGCTACAACGTGCTCGCGACCGAAGCCTTCACTCTTTATGCGGCCGAGGTCGGCTCCAACATGTCGATGGCCACCACCATCAGCGTGGTGCTGATCATCGTCTCGATGATCTTCGTCCTGTTGCAGCGCTACATGTCGCGCCGTAACGTCTACCACGGCAACATGATCAACAAGCCCATCCGCATCCAGCTCAAGGGCTGGCGGAATGTGCTGGCCCATTTTGCGGTCTATTTCATCGGACTGTGCGGGGCGCTGCCAGTCATCATCTCGGTGATCTATTCCTTCCGCAAAACGAGCGGCCCGGTGTTCCAGGACGGCTTCGCACTCCAGAGCTATGAGCGCATCCTGTTCGGCCTTGGCGATGTGGTGCGCAACTCCCTGAGTTTCTCGGTTGCCGCTGTGGCTCTTATTGTCGTGGTAGGAACCGTGGTCGGCGTGCTTGTCGCCCGGCGCACCAGCCTGAACACGGCTTTGCTCGATGGCGCTTTCATGGTGCCCTATGTCATGCCCGGCATTGTTATCGGCATTGCCTTCATCGCTGCCTTCAACACTGGCCCGATCGTCCTCACGGGGACTGCGGCCATCATCATCCTGTCCATCTTCATCCGCCGACTGCCCTACACGGTGCGCACCACGGCCACGTCCCTCCGACAGCTATCACCCAGCATGGAAGAAGCAGCCATCTCGCTTGGCTACAGTCCGTTCCAGGCATTCCTGCGGATCACTGTGCCGCTGATCATGCCGGGCATAATCGCCGGCGGCATGCTCAGTTTCGTTACCGCGATAAACGAGTTGTCCTCGTCACTGGTGCTTTATGTCGGCAGCACCATGACCATGCCGGTGCGCATCTACCTGCTGATCCTTGACGGGGACTTCGGCGTGGCAGCGGCGCTTTCGACCATTCTGCTGCTGCTTAGCGGCAGCGCCGTTTACATCGCTTTCCGCTTCATGGGGCGCAATGAACAGGCGCTGCTGTGAGCCCCAGAGACATACTCAATACCAACTTACCACCCCGGAGGAACGTTACCATGCCTAGCCTGACCAGGATTACCGCCCGAGTCTTTTTGGCCGCCACAGTGTCGTTGGCGGCACTTGCCAGTGCCCAGGGGCAGGACATTTCCGGCACAACGCTGGTTGTCTACACCCCAAATGAAGAAGGCATGCTGCAGAGCTTGATTCCGGTCTTCGAGGAAAACACCGGCGTCCAGGTTCAACTGATAACCGCAGGAACGGGCGAACTTTATTCCCGCATCCGCAGCGAAGCCGGCAACCCGCAGGGTGACGTGATGTTCGGCGGCGGCGCTGCTCAGGCAGCCGTCAACGCCGAGCTATGGCAGGAATATGTATCTGGCGAGGATGCGGCCATGGTACCAGCCGGCAAGAACACGACCGGGGCCTTCACCCCGTATCAGGCCGACGGCTCCAATCTGCTGGTCAATACCGAGGCACTTGCCGAGGCCGGGGTGGAGATCACCAGCTATGCCGATCTGCTACAGCCCGAGCTCAAGGGCAAGATCGCCTATGGCGATCCGACCGGCTCTTCGTCGGCTTTTGCGCAACTGACCAACATGCTCAAGGCGGTCGGCGGGGACTATGAGTCCGAAGCTGGATGGGAATATGTCACAGCGCTGGTTGACCAGCTCGACGGCATCTCCATTGGCTCGTCCAGCCAGGTTGCTGCAGACGTCGCCAATGGCGAATACATCGTCGGGCTGACCTATGAACCGCTGTCGCTGAACTTCGTGCTCAGCGGAGCCCCGGTCGAAATCGTTTATCCCGCTGAAGGGGCGGCCTTCCTGCCCGCGACAATTCAGGTGATCAAGGGCGGGCCCAACCCCGCAGCTGCCGAAGCCTTCATCGACTTCGTCATCTCCGAGCAGGGCCAGACGATCATTGCCGAACAGACCGCTGGTCGCCCGCTGCGTGAAGGCATCGCCAAGCCCGGCCTGCCTGCGCTGGCAGACATTCCGACCATTCAGGAAGACGGTCCGTATGTGGCCGAGCACCGCGAAGAGATCGTAGCCAAGTATCGCGCCATTCTTGAGGCCCGTTCCTGATCGTGACGATGCTCCAAAAAGAGGAAGCGCTATGACGAAAATAGCGCTTCAGGCGCTCCGCAAGGAATATGCCGGTCAGCTCGCTATTTCCGATCTCAATCTAGAGATCGGGGATGGCGAGTTTTTTACCCTGCTTGGCCCCTCGGGCTGCGGCAAGACCACGCTGCTGCGCATGATTGCCGGCTTCAATTCCATCGAGGGCGGCACGATCTCGTTTGACGGGGAGGTCATCAATGACCGTCCCGCCTCGGAACGCAACATCGGCATGGTGTTCCAGAATTACGCGCTGTTTCCCCAGATGACAGCCGCCAAGAATGTCGGCTTCGGTCTGCAGACGCGCAGAATTGCGCGCTCTGAGGCCGAGCGCCGGGTCGAGCAAGCGCTCGCATCGGTGCACATGGCCCATCTTCACGACCGCCTGCCTGGACAAATGTCAGGGGGTCAGCAGCAGCGCGTTGCCCTGGCGCGGGCACTGGTCATCAAGCCGGCCCTGTTGCTGATGGATG
This sequence comes from Devosia sp., assembly GCA_028290685.1. Taxonomy (GTDB): domain Bacteria; phylum Pseudomonadota; class Alphaproteobacteria; order Rhizobiales; family Devosiaceae; genus Devosia. The sequence goes on from JAQGJI010000220.1 coordinate 8,855, forward strand.
AGCCCCTTTCCAATCTCGACGCCAAGCTGCGCGTAGAAATGCGCGATACGATCCGCCAGGCGCAGCGCGATGCCGGTATCACCACGGTCTATGTCACCCATGACCAGGAAGAGGCCATGGCCGTGTCCGACCGGATCGCGGTGATGAATCTCGGTGTTGTTCAGCAAGTCGGCACGCCCGCTGAAATCTATCGCCGCCCGGCAAATCGGTTCGTTGCCGAATTCATTGGCAAGACCAATCTCCTGGAATGCGACCTGATCCGGCACGAGGGCAAGTTACGCATCGAACTCGGCAAGGGGCAGGTGATCGACGTGACCGATATTGTCGATGCCTCGGGGAGCGGCCGGGTACAGGTTTCAGTGCGCCCCGAGGCCGTCAAGGCCGCAAGCACTGGCCTTGCCGCCGAAGTGGTCGACGAAACATTCCTTGGTTCGCACTCGCAGGTACGAGCGCGCCTCCAGACTGGCGACATCGTTGAGTTCCTCGAATTTTCGCGGCGCCCGGCACTCTGGACGCGCGGCGACACTGTGTTCCTGGACGTCGATACGGACCTGCTGACCTTCTTCGACCATGCAAGTGGCGTGTCGATCATGCGAGGAGACGCAGTTTGAAAACCGGTTCTGACCGACTCGATGGCTGGACATCGGTGGCCCTTATTCTGACTGCAGGCTATCTGTTCATGGTTGTCTGGCCGCTGGTCACCGTGCTGTTCGCCAGCGTAACCAATGGTGACGGCTTTACACTCGACGGCTTTGCAACCTTCTTCTCGTCACGGCTCTACTACGGAACGCTGGCCAACAGCCTGGTGGTGACGGTCTGCGTAACGGTGTTGGCGTTCGTCATCGCCTTTCCGCTGGCCTATTTTATGACCATGTTCCAGATACCAGGCAATCGCACCATCCAGGTGCTCATCCTCGCCTCTATGATGTCGCCGCCGTTTATTGGCGCTTATTCATGGATCCTGCTGCTGGGCAATAACGGCATCATCACCCGCTGGTTCAAGGATCTGGGGCTGGAAGTGCCCAGTATCTATGGTTTTACCGGCATCGTGCTGGTGTTGACCCTGCAATTGGTGCCGCTGATTTTCACCTATCTGATGGGTGCCTGGCGCACGATCGACGTCTCGCTGCTCGAAGCGGCGGAAAGCATGGGCATGACCGGTTGGCGGCGGGCCCTGAAGGTCATCATGCCGCTGCTGCTGCCAACCGTGCTGGGCGGAAGTCTTTTGGTTTTCGTCCGCGCCTTTGCCGATTTCGGCACGCC
>JAQGJI010000003.1 GCA_028290685.1 Devosia sp.
CGCATCGGGGCTTTGCTTGTGGTCTCCGTGTTTTTCTACTTGGTCTGATCTGCTGCGAATTGCTTTTCGCGGCGGGTTTGGCTATGGCTGGTACATGGCCAGCACCAAGCAGAGGGAGGGCCCGATGGCCTGGATCTTCGAGCACCGCTCCCGTGGCCCCGTCCATGCCCTGTGGCTCAAGCTGCAGGGCTGACCAGGTTCTGGTACGGACGCCCGTCACCGTCTTTCCAATTCCGGTTTGCCCTCCCAGGCGGCTCGCGCGATAGCGCCGGCCGCGCTCCAGATGGCAATGGCGCGCTGCAGGGCAGGCGCCGCACCTCGTGAGATCAAGATGGGCTCGATCAGTCTGCGCAATGCCGGCCTTGTGGCCACCGAAACGCTTTTTTCCAATCTGAACCTTGTTATCGGCGAGGGGGACCGCGTGGGTCTTGTTGCCGGCAATGGGCGGGGCAAGACAACGCTGCTCAAGGCAATGGCCGGGCAGGGGGAATTGAGCGCCGGCGACATCGTGCGCTCGCGCGGGCTGCAGATGGGCTATGTGGAACAGGACATGGCGCCGGCCAGCATGGGCCTGACGCTCTACGATGCGGTGCTCCAAGCGCTGCCACCAGCCGATAGGCAGACCGACAGCTGGCGGGTGGACATGGTGCTCGATGAATTCCAAACCCCCACCGCCATGCGCCAGCGCACGCTTGGCGCCTTGAGCGGGGGCTGGCAGCGGATAGCCCTGATTGCGCGCTGCTGGGTGCTGCAGCCCGATGCCCTGCTGCTCGACGAGCCGACCAACCATCTCGACCTGGGCAAGCTGGTGCAACTGGAAAACTGGATCAACCAGGCCGCCCGCACCATTCCGGTGGTCATTGCCAGCCATGATCGCCAGTTTCTCGATGCCACCACCAACCATACGCTGTTTCTGCGGCCCGACACTTCGCACTATTTCGCACTGCCCTACAGCAAGGCGCGCATTGCCCTTGCCGAAACGGACGAAGCCGCTGAAGCCAAGCGCGAGCGCGACCTCAAGGAAGTCAGCCGCCTGCGCAAGCAGGCCTCCAAGCTGACCAATATCGGCATCAATTCAGGCAGCGACCTGCTGGTGGTGAAATCCAAATACCTGCGTGAGCGGGCCGAAAAGATCGAGACGTCGGTCCTTTCGGTGCACAAGGAGCGAAGCGGGGACATCAAGCTGGGCAATAGTGGCGCTCAAGCCAGGGTGATGGTGGCCATCGACAACCTCGAGGTGAAGACACCGCCGGGCGACAAGCTGTTCCGCATCGACAAGCTGCATATTTTCCAGGGCGACCGGCTGGTGATCCTGGGGCGCAACGGCGCCGGCAAGTCGCAGTTCATGGGACTGTTGCACCGGGCGATGCAGGGCAGCGAAGCACCCGGCATCCGGATCAGCCCGCAAACCGTTCCCGGCTATGTCGACCAGGCGATGAGCTTTCTGCCCGACAAGCGTTCGCCGCTCGACTACATCACGACAGCGTTCAACGAGGGTGACCAGCGCAGCAAGAGCCTTCTTGCGGGGGCAGGGTTCCCGCTCGAAAAACAGGATCGTCCCATCGGCCAGCTCTCGCTTGGTCAGCGTGCCCGGCTGGGCCTGCTGGCAATGCGACTGCTGCAACCCAATTTCTACCTGCTTGATGAGCCCACCAACCATATCGACATCGCGGGGCAGGAGCGGCTGGAAGCGGAAATCCTGGCGCATGGAGCGACCTGTATTCTGGTGTCCCACGATCGCAGTTTCGTGCGCGGGCTGGGCAGCCGGTTCCTGCTGATCCAGGGCAGACAGCTCAAGGAGATTGACGGGCCGGAGAGCTTTTTTGCGGAGTTGGCGGGGGAAGTGGGGTGAGGGGCGTTGCCGCTGCCACGCGCGGTGTGATCCCGGCCTTGAGCCGGGATCCAGCTTGAGGGATTTGGATGAGGCCGGTGGCTCGAATGACCACCTTGCAGCTGTGGATCGATTTCGCGTTGGGTCCCGGCTTTGGCCGGGGTGACATTGCGGTGGGGTGGTGTGGCGGCCCACCGAAACGTGTGACCCCCACCCAGCCTCCTCCTTGGAGGGGGCAGGATGGGGAGGTCGCCAAACCGGGATGGTACATCAAACACCAGCTTGTCCCTCCCCTTCGCGGGAGGGGGGAGGTCAGGTGGGGGCGGGAGCGAGAGCCGGATGAGGTAGAGTCCCACCTCTGGAACCTCTTACCCACGGCACCCATTTGCAACTTGGCCCGGCCACCTTTTCTTTGCTCACACATTCGGGATTCAATGCCCCTTAACAGCGGCGATCTTTTGCCTACATAATGGTCCTCGCCATGCTGCTTCGTTTTTTCTACGACAGATGTTTGCCCATGATTACCAACGACCTCCTCGACCCTACCGAAGAGGCCCCCGCCGCTTTGCGACTGGAGCCTGAGCCTGTTCGTGCCGGGCCCAAGGAGGATGGCCCTGGCAAGGGGAGCGGCAAGACGGGCACCGAGACCGGGACCATCACCAAGACCCGGCCGAAAACCAAGCGTCCGAACCTTTATCGGGTGCTGCTCCTTAATGACGACTACACGCCGATGGACTTCGTCATTCTTGTTCTACAGGATGTCTTCAACAAATCGCGTGAAGAAGCCGTCCAGATCATGCTGCATGTTCACCAAAAGGGGGTGGGTGAGTGCGGCATCTATCCATACGAAGTGGCCGAGACCAAGGTCACCAGGGTCATGGATACGGCACGCAAAAACCAGCATCCGCTGCAATGCGTGATGGAAAAGCAATAGGAACATCATATGCCCTCATTTTCTCGCGGACTTGAAAAGGCTCTGCATCAGGCGATGAACCTGGCGCGTGAGCGCAGCCACGAGTTCGCAACGCTCGAGCATCTGCTGCTGGCCCTGACCGACGATCGTGAAACGATCGCCGTGCTGACCGGGTGCGATGTCGATATCGATGCGCTCAAGAGCGACCTCGAAGATTTCATCAATGAAGAGCTCGACAGCCTGATCGTGGCCAACGGCCAGGATGCCCGCCCGACCGCGGCTTTCCAGCGCGTGATCCAGCGCGCGGTGATCCATGTCCAGAGTTCGGGCCGCGAAGAAGTGACCGGCGCCAATGTGCTGGTCGCGATTTTTGCGGAACGCGAGAGTCACGCCGCCTATTTCCTTGAACAGCAGGACATGAGCCGGCTGGACGCCGTCAATTTCATCAGCCACGGGATCACCAAGTCCGGTCCCAGCGAGGAGCGCAAGGTGCGTGGTGCCGAAGACAGCGACAATCAGGGGGAGGGCGGCGCGGAAGCCAAGAAGAGCTCCGCCCTGGCTGATTTCTGCGTCAACCTCAACGAGAAGGCGCGTAACGGCAAGATCGACCCCTTGATCGGGCGCGACGCCGAACTGCGCCGCACGATCCAGATCCTGTGCCGCCGCTCCAAGAACAACCCGCTTTACGTGGGCGACGCCGGCGTCGGCAAGACAGCCATCGCCGAGGGCCTGGCCCGCAAGATCGTTGAAGGCGATGTGCCCGAAGTGCTCAAGGAGGCGATCATCTATTCGCTCGACATGGGCTCCCTGCTGGCTGGCACACGCTATCGCGGTGACTTCGAAGAGCGGCTCAAGGCGGTGATGAAGGAGCTCGAAAAGCTGCCCAACTCGGTGCTGTTCATCGATGAAATCCACACCATGATCGGTGCTGGGGCAACCTCGGGCGGTGCGCTGGATGCCTCCAACCTGCTCAAGCCTGCCCTGGCTTCGGGCGCGATCCGCTGCATCGGCTCGACCACCTACAAGGAATATCGCCAGTTCTTCGAAAAAGACCGGGCGCTGGTGCGGCGCTTCCAGAAGATCGACGTCAATGAGCCTTCGGTTCCCGACGCCATCGAGATCGTCAAAGGCCTGCGTCCTTATTTCGAAGAATTCCACAAAATCAAGTACACCGACGATGCTCTTAAAGCAGCGGTTGAACTGAGTGCGCGGTATATCAACGATCGCAAGCTGCCTGACAAGGCCATCGACGTGCTCGATGAGACGGGTGCATCGCAGATGCTGGTGACCGAGGACAAGCGCAAGAAGGTCATCGATGTGGAAGACATCGAGGCGACCATCGCAACCATTGCGCGCATTCCGCCCAAGTCGGTCTCCAAGTCCGATGCCGAACTGCTGTCGAGCCTCGAGCAGAGCCTCAAGACGGTGGTGTTCGGCCAGGATCAGGCGATCATTGCCCTGACTTCAGCCATCAAGCTGGCGCGCGCCGGCCTGCGCGAACCCGAAAAGCCCATCGGCTCCTACCTGTTCACCGGCCCGACCGGCGTGGGCAAGACCGAAGTGGCCAAGCAACTCGCCGACACGCTCGGGGTGGAACTGCTGCGGTTCGACATGTCGGAATACATGGAGCGCCATACCGTGTCGCGCCTGATCGGTGCCCCTCCGGGCTATGTCGGGTTCGATCAGGGTGGCCTGCTCACCGATGGCGTGGACCAGCATCCGCACTGCGTGGTGCTGCTCGACGAAATCGAGAAGGCCCATCCGGACCTCTACAACATCCTGTTGCAGGTGATGGACCACGGCAAGCTGACGGACCACAACGGCAAGTCCGTGGACTTCCGCAACGTGATTCTGATCATGACGTCCAATGTGGGTGCGCAGGAGCTGGCCCGCAGCCCCATCGGGTTCGGCCGCAAGCGCGAACAGGGCGACGATGAAGAGGCGATCAACCGCACCTTCACGCCCGAGTTCCGCAACCGGCTCGATGCGATCATCTCGTTTGCGCCGTTGCCCCCGGAAGTGGTGCGCCGCGTCGTCGAGAAGTTCGTGCTGCAACTCGAAGGCCAGCTGGCCGAGCGTGGCGTGACCATCGTGCTGCAGCCCGAAGCCGCCGACTGGCTGGCCGAACGGGGCTATGATGAACGCATGGGCGCGCGTCCGCTGGGCCGCGTGATCCAGGAGCACATCAAGAAGCCGCTGGCTGACCAGGTGCTGTTCGGCGAACTCGCCAATGGCGGCACTGTGACGGTGGCCGTGGTGGGCGAAGGCCGGGACGCCAAGCTGGAACTGATCGCGGTGCCACCGCGCCCGGCCAAGCCCAAGGCGCTGCCCAAGCCCAAAAAACCCAAGGCGACAGCCGACAAGGAATAAGCCAGAGGCCGGGAGCGATCCCGGCCTTTGCATTTTTGTCCCCAGCAATTGACTTTGCTGCCTTACTGCTTGCATTAAGAAGTCTCTTCGTCGGACTGGGGACCTTGTGCCCGAGTGGCTTCTCCGGGCGCCTATCCCCCGGTAACCAACTTTTTTGCCTCCCGTTGATGCGCACGGCCGCGCGGGACGCCTGTTGGATAAAATCATGTTCAATCTCGACCAATACCGCCAGGAATGGTTCGGTAATATCCGCAACGACGCGCTGTCGGGGCTGGTTGTTGCACTCGCCCTGGTGCCCGAAGCGATCGCCTTTTCCATCATTGCCGGCGTGGACCCAAAAGTGGGGCTCTACGCCTCCGTGGTCATCGCCATCGTCATCGCCTTCGTTGGCGGCAGGCCGGCCATGATTTCCGCCGCGACGGCGGCCACAGCTGTGCTCTTTGGATCGCTGGTGCGCGACCACGGGCTGCAATATCTGCTCGCAGCGACCATTCTCGCAGGCGTGCTGCAACTGGCCGCCGGCTGGCTCAATCTGCAGAGCGTGATGCGGTTTGTCTCCCGATCGGTCATGACGGGCTTCGTCAACGCCTTGGCTATCCTGATCTTCATGGCGCAATTGCCCGAACTGATCGACGTGCCGTGGCTGACCTACCCCATGCTCGCCCTGGGACTGGCCATCATCTACCTGTTTCCGCGCCTGACGCGGGCAGTGCCCTCACCGCTGGTGTGCATTGTCGTGCTCACGGCACTGGCCTGGTTCTCGGGAATGGATTTGCACACGGTCGGCCAGATGGGCGACCTGCCCCGCGCCTTGCCGGAATTGCTGCTGCCCCAGGTGCCGCTCAATCTCGAGACGTTGATGATCATTCTGCCCTACGCCGTGGCGGTTGCCGCCGTGGGGCTGCTCGAATCGCTGATGACGGCGCAGATCGTTGATGATGCCACCGACACCGGCAGCGACAAGCGGCAGGAATGCCTGGGACAGGGCATTGCCAACATCGCTTCGGCGTTCTTTGGCGGCATGGCGGGGTGCGCCATGATCGGCCAGTCCGGCATCAATGTCCGCTCGGGCGGGCGCGGCCGGCTGTCGACCTTCCTCGCCGGAGCCTATTTGCTGGTGCTGATGGTGGTGCTGGGCGACCTGCTGCGAATCATTCCCATGCCGGCGCTGGTCGCCATCATGATCATGGTCTCGATCGGTACGTTCGACTGGAAATCCATCGTCAACCTGCGCGACCATCCGCGCAGTTCCTCCTTTGTCATGCTGGCAACGGTCGCCTTCGTGGTGGGCACGCACAACCTTGCCATCGGCGTACTCGTCGGCGTCCTGCTGTCAGGCGTGTTCTTTGCCTGGAAAATCTCGCAGATCTTTGGCGTTCGCACAGAACTCAGCGAGGATGGACGCGTGCGCAGCTACCATGTCTCCGGCCAGCTGTTTTTTGCCTCGGCAGAGCAGTTCATGGCCGCGTTCGATTTCAGCGAGCGCGTGGAAACGGTCGTGATCGACCTGACCCATGCCCATATCTGGGACATATCGAGCGTGGCCAGCATCGACAAGGCAGTGCTGAAATTCCGCCGCAACGGGGTGGAGGTGTCGCTACGCGGGCTGAACCAGGCCAGCGCAACCATTGTCGACAATCTCGGCCAGCATCAGCGCGCCGATGCCGACGCCATCCTCAGTTCACACTAAAGCCACATCAACAGCATCGGACCGACCACGATCAGCACCAGGCCTGCGACAAAGCGCAAATTGCCGAGTTGGCGCAGGCTCTGGATGCTGAGAATGCTGGAGAGCACGAGGAACGCCGCCAGCGCGATCAGCGCCGGGGTCAGCGCCTGCAGGTTCAACGCCGCTTTTTCGGTGAGTTGAAGATAGATCATGTGGCCCCCGGCAAAGCCGACAAGCGCGGTGATGACCACCGCGACCGCCTTGGAGGTGATCAGCAGGGCCATGTCGATCGTCTGGCTGGCAACCAGCAGTGCCAGGCCCATGGCGCTGACGTGCGCTGCACCAAGAGTGGCGAACAGTTGCGTGTTGGCCAGCAGCGGCACCATCTCAGGGGGCGCCGTCAAGGGGAGGGAGCCGATCATCGGCAGGTCGGCGCCATACTGGGAGAGCAGGTAGATGACGTAAAGCATCACCAGCGTGCCGACGGCAAAGACCAGGACCGTGGCTGCCAGCACCTTGAGCAGATCGATGCTGTCTTGGGACACCGTTTAGCTCGCCTTGCTGCCCGAGAAGGAATTGGTATGCCGGGAGGGGGTCGAACCCTCGACCATTCGATTAAAAGTCGAATGCTCTACCACTGAGCTACCGGCACATAACCAACTCTGACGCTTCTGGCGTCGCGGCGGAACATAGCCAGCTTGCCCCCGCTGTCAACCGCTATTGCAACAAGGCAGGACTGCCCAGGGGAGTTCCGGTGAAGGGTATAGGGGCGCATGAAATTGCCACCCGCTCGATGCGCCCGCACAGCGCGGTTGCGTCGGCGCGCCGGGGCAAGGGGCCCGCCACGAGCTGGTTGAGCTCGCCGCCGGTTTCAGCGACCAGCCTTGGGTCAAGCCCGAACAGCAAGGGTCCAAGCTTCATCGACAGGTCCCGCCAGGCCCCGTCCGCCTCTGCCCCTGCCACCGGCAAGCCCAATGCGACGGCAAAGGCGCCAGCGCTGGGTGGAGGGGCTATTGCTGCACTCGATTCGACAAGGGGAGGAATTTCGCCAGAGAGCGCGGGCGGCATATCGGGCATGGGGCGCTGGCGGACGGCGACGGAGCCGCCCTCGGCCTCATAGACCAGGGGCTGATCGTCGCCGATCGACGAGGTGGTCAGGGTTCGATCGACCGGAGCGGAGTCCGGCAGGGCCTCCAGCAGCCGGGGCAGGCTGACCTCGAGCGCGCTCACCCGCTGAACCACCTCATTGCCCTGCTGCTCTTTCAGGGCAAATCGCGTTAGCAATTGGCCGTTCTCGCGGCGGAGCAGGACGGACTCCTCCCGCAGGTCCGCAATTTGCACGCGCAACTGTTCCAGCGATGCGCCCTCGATCCGCGTCCGGTGCAGTCCACCCAGCGCGCTCGATGGGACCAGCGCCGAGACATTGGCGCCCATGACCGCAATGCCGCACAGGACCAGGGCAACAACCCCCCACGAAGTGGCGTCCGACTGGCGAAACTGTTCCGATGCCCTGGCCAAGCCGGGAGTCCTTATCCTGCATTCGAATCAAGTATGACCCGTTGCATGGACCATGGCGCCACTATTAGGGCTTCGCCAACTGTTAGCTGCCATAAATCTGTGAAAATGGACGACCATGCAGCGGCCTAACCGGAGATCGTATCATGACTGAACTGTTGTCGATCATTCTCGCAGCGGGAGAAGGCACCCGCATGCGATCGGCAACGCCAAAGGTCTTGCATCCCGTCGGAGGGCTGCCGATCATCGGTCATGTGGTCCGAGCAGCGCGCGAGGCGGGGTCCAGCCGCATTGCCCTGGTCACCGGACCAAGCCATGGCACGATCCGCCAGGCGATCTCCAAGATGCAGCCCGATGTGGTCCATTTCGAGCAGAGCGTGGCCAAGGGTACGGCGCATGCCGCTGCCATGGCCCGGGATCTGTTTGCTGGCGCCCAGGGCTATATCGCCGTGGTCTATGGCGACCATCCTCTGCTGCGCGGGGCAAATTTCCGGGTTGTCCTGGACCGGCTCGATGCCGGTCTGGACGTTGCCATCCTGGGATTTGAACCCGCAGATCCCACCGGATACGGACGTTTCATCACCGATGGCGAAGCCCTGCTGGCCATCCGTGAGCACAAGGATGCGAGCGAGCAGGAGCGCGGCATACGGCTATGCAACGCCTGCATTCTCGCATTCAGGGCAGAAGTGTTCCGCGACCTGATCGACAAGGTGGAAACCAACAACGCCCAGGGCGAATACTATCTGACCGACCTGGTAAGCCTGGCGAATGCTGCCGGCAAGAAAGTGGGCTACGGCCTCGCACCCGAGAACGACGTCATGGGCGTCAACGACCGCTCCCAGCTTGCAAGGGCAGAGGCGCTGTTCCAGGCGT
>JAQGJI010000055.1 GCA_028290685.1 Devosia sp.
TCATAGCTGCCGCTTTGATCGCTGAGCGTCAGGATCATCATCGGCGTTCCCTTGCGGGTGCGCCGATCCTGCCGGGAACCAATGGTGCCCGCAAGGCGCCCCGCCGAGGCGCCATCCTTGACGGCCCGTTCGAAATCGCCCCAGCGCTGGACGCGCAGGCGTTCGAACACATCGGTGTAGGCATCGAGCGGATGGGCGGACAGGTGAAAGCCGATCGCCGAGAGTTCGCGGTCGGCCCGTTCGGCGGTGGACCAGGCGGGAACGCCAGCCGGGAGCCGGACAGGTTCGGGCTCACCGGCGTCGAACATGTTCCACTGCCCTTCGTTGCGCTCGGCGGTAAGCGAGCTGGCCATGCCCAAGACCTGTTCTATGGCGGCAAAGGCCTGTTCGCGGCGCGGCACGATTTCATCGAACGCGCCGGCGTTGGCAAGGGTTTCCAGGGTGCGCTTGCTCAGGATGCGCGGATCCACCCGGCGGGCAAAGTCGCCCAGATCCTTGAAGGGCGTATGGCCCCGCACTTCAACGATGTGCTCGGCGACCTGGCGGCCAACGCCCTTGACCGCGCACAGGCCATAAAGAACGCGCTTTTCCTTGACTGAAAACACCACCTGCGAGCGGTTGACACAGGGTGGCACCAGCTCGATCCTGAGGCGCTTGGCCTCGCTGCGGAATTCGGCAAGCTTGTCGGTATTGCCCATGTCCAGGGTCATCGACGCGGCAAGGAACTCGTGCGGGTGGTGGGCCTTGAGGTAGGCCGTCTGATAGCTGACCAGCGCATAAGTGGCCGCGTGGCTTTTATTGAAGCCGTAGTTGGCAAATTTGGCCAGCAGGTCGAAAATGGTGTCGGCCTGGTTTTTCTTCAGGCCATGCTTGATCGCGCCATCGCGGAAACGTTCGCGCTGCGCGTCCATTTCGGCCTTGATCTTCTTGCCCATGGCGCGGCGCAGCATGTCGGCCTCGCCAAGCGAGTAGCCCGACAGGAGCTGGGCGATCTGCATCACCTGTTCCTGGTAGACGATGATGCCGTAGGTTTCGTCGAGCACCTTGGAGAGGTCGGGGTGGGGATATTCCACTTCCTCGCGGCCGTGCTTGCGGTCGTTGAACAAGGGAATGTTGTCCATCGGGCCGGGACGGTAAAGCGCCACCAGGGCGATGATGTCCTCGAAGCGGTCGGGCTTCATGTCGACCAGGGCACGGCGCATGCCGGCGCCTTCCACCTGGAACACACCGAACGTGTCGCCCCTTGCGTAAAGTTCGTAGGTCGGCTTGTCGTCGATGGAAATGTCCTCGATGCGGAAATTGCCGCCATCGAGGTTCACCATGTTGACAGCGTATTGCACCGTGGTCAGGGTCTTGAGGCCCAAAAAGTCGAACTTGACCAGCCCGGCGGCCTCGCTCCACTTCATGTTGTATTGGCACACCGGCATGTCCGAGCGGGGGTCGCGGTAGAGCGGCGCCAGGTCCTGCAACGGCCGGTCGCCGATGATAATGCCGGCGGCGTGGGTGGAGGCGTGGCGGAACAGGCCCTCGAGATTGCGGGCGATGGCCACAAGATCGGCGACCGTCTCGTCCTCCTCGGCCATGGCCTTGAAGGCAGGGATTTCGTTCATCGTGCGCTCGATCGAGTAGGGATCGGCGGGATTGGCGGGCACCAGCTTGCAGATTCGGTCGACCTGCCCGTAGGGCATTTGCAGCACGCGGCCGACGTCGCGCAGCACGGCGCGGGCTTGCAGGCTTCCGAAGGTGATGATCTGGGCAACCTGTTCGGAGCCGTATTTCTTCTGGACGTAGCGGATGACTTCTTCGCGTCGATCCTGGCAGAAATCGATGTCGAAATCGGGCATCGAGACACGTTCGGGATTGAGGAAGCGCTCGAACAGCAGATTGTAGGCCAGGGGATCAAGGTCGGTGATCGTGGTGGCGTAGGCTACCAGCGAACCAGCGCCCGAACCACGGCCCGGGCCAACGGGAATGCCCTGCGACTTGGACCAGCGGATGAAATCGGCCACGATAAGGAAGTACCCGGGGAACTTCATGGACTGGATGATGCCAAGCTCGAATTCGAGCCGCTGCCAGTATTCCTCCGGAGTCTTGCCCGGCGCCGTGCCGGTGGTGGCGAGGCGGTTGCGCAAGCCCTCCTCCGCCATTGCCCGCAGGGCGGCAGCTTCGGCGGCGATGGCGTCATCTTCGCTCAGGCCGGGCGCGGCAGCGAACTTGGGCAAAATAGGCTTGCGCGTCGTGGGCCGGTAGGAAATCCGCTGGGCGATTTCGACCGTGGAGTCCAGCGCTTCGGGAAGGTCGGAAAAGAGCGCGACCATTTCGCTGCGGGTTTTGAAGTAGTACTGATCGTTGAGCTTGCGGCGCTCGGTCTGGGCCAGCACGGTGCCCCCGGCAATGGCGAGCAAGGCGTCGTGTGATTCAAACTCCTTGGCAGACTTGAAGAAGGGTTCGTTGGTGGCGACCAGCGGAATGCCCTTCCGGTAGGCGTAATCAATCAGGCGTGGCTCGACGCTGGCTTCCTGGGGGCGCCCGTGACGCTGGATTTCCATGTAGAGGCGGTTGCCGAACAGCTCGGCGAGCCGATCCAGCCGCCGAATGGCGTTGGCATCTTGGCCTTGCGCAAACGCCATGTCGATGGCGCCTTCAGGTCCCCCCGTGAGGCAGACCAGGCCTTCCAGCCCCTGATGGCTGAGCCAGTCGAGCTTGGCGCGCGCAACGCCGTCCTCGCTTTGGAGATAGGCTTTGGAGACAAGGCGCGACAGGTTTTCAAAGCCGCTTTCGGTTTGCGCCAGCAAGACGACGCTGGACTTTCCGGCCCAGGCAATGTGGCCGCGTTCGTTGATGCGTTCCTCGGCCGCAGCGAAGTCGATGGCCAGTTCAACGCCGATGAGTGGCTGGATGCCCTTTTTGCTGGCTTTTTCCGAAAACTCCAGCGCCCCGAACAGATTACCGGTGTCGGCAATGCCGAGGGCGGGCTGACTGTCGGCGGCAGCCAGCTTGAGAATCGTCTCAAGCTGCAGAGCGCCTTCCAGCAGGGAATAGGCAGAGTGGACGTGGAGATGGATAAAGCCGGGACCGTTCATGGCTCACTCCTACCATTTTCAGCCGGCGATCCCCACCTCGCCGATCTGCAATCCACAGGAGGCTCACACCAGCCGGGTGAGCAAATCCATCCAGGCCAGGGAGCCAATGGTGAAAGCCCCCAGGGTCACGAACGCGGCGAAGTCCTTGATGAAGGTCAGCATCTTTGTCTCCAATGTTGCTATAATGTTCTTATACGTTCCTTATTTGTTCTTGTCGAGGAGAAGCAGCGGGGACAGTGGGGATTGGCGGAGTTTGGTTAGCGAAGTGTTAGGAAAGTTGCCGAAGGCGGGTTATTGAACCCAGTGCACTGGGCGTGCGTGATCTCACCAACATGGGGTGTCACCCCGGTGCAGGCCGGGTCCATCCGGAGGTGTTTGGGAGGATTGCCCAAGCAACCTTGCGGGCGGGAGCCATCTCGAGATGGGCCCCGGCTCAAGGCCGAGGTAACATCGAGTTTGTTGTAGCGGCGGCGTTACCCCAGGGCCCTACGCCGCTAGCGTCACCACGACGGCACCGCGTGGGGTCGCGACGACGGTGTGCTCATATTGCACGCAAGGTGCGGACGGACGACTGACCAGCGTCCACTCATCGTCCGCGGATTTCTGATCGGCCATTTTGCCGCCCAGCGACAAAAACGGCTCGATGGTGAAGACCAGCCCATTGGTCATGCGGCGGCGCTCGGATTTATCGGGCCAGGTGGCGATCTCGCCGGGTTCGTCATGCAGGCTGTCACCAACCCCGTGGCTGGCAAGATTGCGGATCAGGGTGTAGCCGCCCTTTTTGGCGAACTTGCCGATCGCGTCGCCGATATCGGCCAGCGGGGCACCGGCTTTGACGGCGCCGATGCCGGCCCACATGGCTTTTTTGCCGTCGCGGCAAAGGGCCAGGAGGCGCTTGTCGCCCTGCCCCAGCACGAAGGATGCGCCGGTGTCGGCGAAGACGCCGTTCTTTTCGGCGGAGACGTCGATATTGACCAAATCCCCCTCACGCAGCACGCGATCGCCTGGAATGCCGTGGGCGATTTCCTCGTTGACGGAAATGCAGGTGGCGCCCGGGAATTCGTAGGTGAGGATTGGCGCGGATCGAGCGCCATGCTCAGCAAGGAGCTTGGCGCCGATCTCGTCAAGCTCCAGCGTCGTCATGCCCGGACGCATGGCCGAAGCCATGGCGTCTCGGGTGATGGCGCAGATGCGACCGATGGCCTTGAGCTTTTCGAGTTGCTCTTCGGTGGTGACGGTCACTTGTTGGCAAGGTAGTAGGCGAGCAGGCCTTGGGTGGAACTGTCGTGCCCTTCCCCGCTCTGTTTACCTTCGACCTTGGGCAACAGCGCCTTGGCAAGTTGCTTGCCCAGTTCCACGCCCCATTGGTCGTATGAATTGACGTTCCAGATCACCCCTTGGGTGAACACTTTATGTTCGTAGAGCGCAATGAGTGCGCCCAGGGTTTCGGGCGTCAGTTGCTGGTAAAACAAGGTGTTGGACGGACGATTGCCGGGGAACACCTTATGGGGGGTGAGTTCCTCGATCTTTTGTTTATCCAGGCCCTGCGCCTTGAGCTCAGCGACGACTTCTTCGCCCGTCTTGCCCAGCATCAGGGCTTCGGACTGGGCCAGCACGTTGGCAACCAGCTTGTCGTGGTGCGGCGGCAGGTTTTCGTGCGGCTTGGCAGCAATCAGGAAGTCACAGGGAATAACGTCCGTGCCCTGGTGGATCAGCTGATAAAATGCATGTTGGCCGTTGGTGCCGGGTTCGCCCCAGACGATCGGCCCAGTAGACCATTTGACCGGCTTGCCGGCCAGCGTCACCGACTTGCCATTGGACTCCATGTCCTGCTGCTGCAGATAGGCGGCGAACCGGGACAGGCGCTGATCGTAGGGCAGCACGGCCTGGGTGGAAAAGCCCCAGACGTTGCGATACCAAACCCCGAGCAGCGCCATAATCACCGGCAGGTTCCGCTCGAGCGGTGCCGAGAGAAAGTGCCGGTCCATGGCGTC
>JAQGJI010000064.1 GCA_028290685.1 Devosia sp.
TTGCCGCCCATTTGGATGCCCTGGTGCAGATCGATCCGCGCCTGCGCGCCGTGTACGCAATTGCCGGCACGGTCGAGCCGCGCATCACGCGGCCCGGCTTTGCCGGCATAGCCAAGGTCATCTGCGGCCAGCAATTGTCGGTGGCAAGCGCCTCGGCTATCTGGCAGCGGTTTGAGGCCTTGCCGGGGGCGCTTGAGCCGCTGAGTTATCTGGCGCTCAGCGAGGATGCAGTCCGGGCTGTCGGGTTCTCATCGGGCAAGTATCGCACCGTACGGGTCATCGCCGAAGCCGTGGTCGCCGGCGACCTCGATTTCAAGCACCTCGAAACCCTGCCTGCCGAAGCGGCAGTGGCCTACCTGATCGCGCACAAGGGCATTGGTCCCTGGACCGCAGAAGTCTACCTCATGTTCTGCGCCGGACATCCAGATGTCTTCCCCGCCGGGGATCTCGCCCTGCTCAAGGCCGCCCATATGGGGCTTGGTCTTTCTGCACGGCCCACGATCAAGGAAATGGCGGACATCGCAGTTGCCTGGGCGCCGCATCGCTCGGCTGCGGCGCTGCTGCTGTGGCGTTATTTCGGCGTCATCAAAGGCCGTCAAGGCGTTGTGATCTAGGCTGGCCTTGTGCCGACCGGGCGGCAGGGTAGGCCTTTCGAAAACAGGATATCACCATGGCGATCAAACTCTCCGGACCCATGCTGGCGCCCCTCTCGGGCGGCGCGCCCCGCCAGGCGGTGGTTCTGCTGCACGGTTATGGCTCCGATGGCGCCGATCTGATTGCGCTGGCGCCGCAGTGGCAGCCTTTGCTGCCCGACGCCGTGTTTGTCGCGCCCAACGCACCGGATGTGTGCCGCCAGCTTACCTTCGGGTACCAGTGGTTCGACATCAGCTTTGAGGGCGACCGGCTGGCGCAGCGGCAAACCGGCGTGGTGGGCGCGCGTCCGGTGCTGATTGAATTCCTGAACGAGCTTTGGTCACAGACCGGTGTACAACCGGAGCAGACCATTGTTGCGGGGTTCAGCCAGGGTGCCATGATGGCGCTGCATGTCGGTTTGTCCCTGCCGCGCAAGCTCATGGGCATCATCGCGTTTTCCGGGGCGTTTCTGCCGCCCGAAGGTTTTGGTTCTGCTGAATTCGCCAAGCCCCCAGTGTGCCTCGTGCATGGCGACATGGACGATGTGGTTAGCCCCCAACACAGCGCTGACGCCGAGGTGGCGCTGCAGCTGGCGGGGTATGATGTGCGCTATCACACCAGTGCGGGGGTGGGTCATGGCATTGCGCCGGATGGACTTGCGTTCGCCAGTGCGTTCATTGCCCGAATAGCCAATGAATAGTGTATTAATGACGCTTCACAGCGCTGACACAAACGGCTTATTATAAAGGAGCCATGGACTTACTCGATTCCCGTTCCGGGAGCCTGAAGTGACCATCCACGTGTCGCCTGAGGCCTGTCCCGCGCTTGTGCTGAATGCCGATTTTCGGCCGCTCAGCTATTACCCCCTCTCGCTCTGGTCCTGGCAGGACGCGATCAAGGCGGTGTGCCTGGACCGTGTCAATATCGTGAGTAATTACGATACGGTCATCCACTCGCCCAGCTTGCAGATGCAATTGCCCAGCGTGGTATCGCTCAAGGACTATGTAAAGCCCGCGCGGCATCCGGCATTCACCCGCTTCAACGTGTTCCTGCGTGATCGCTTCCAGTGCCAGTATTGTGGTTCGCGCGACGATCTGACGTTTGATCACGTGATTCCACGCTCCAAAGGGGGGCAAACCACCTGGGAAAACGTTGTGGCCGCCTGCGCGCCATGCAACCTCAAAAAGGCCAACCGGCTGCCCAGCGAAATCAAGATGTATCCGCATCAGGCGCCCTATCATCCGACGGTGCATGACCTGCACAACAACGGACGTGCTTTCCCCCCCAACCACCTGCACCAGAGCTGGCTGGATTATCTTTATTGGGATATCGAACTGGAGCCGTAGGATGATTTGGTGCGGCTAGCGCGCCCTGTTGTGACGCGTCTGTGCCCAGATCCCCACGACCAGCAGCGCAACGATCCCCAGCGAAATCAGCGCGTTGTAGCCAGCCAGCGAAATGCCCAAGAGGCGGAACTGCACGGCATCGCAGCCGATAACCGGCGCCATGTTGTTGAGCGCATCGAAATCCATCGCTTCGCCAACCCCGGCGCAAGCCGTTGGCCCCGGCCAGAAACCCCATTCCACCCCGGCGTGATAGGCGCCCATGTAAGTGCCCCAGGCAAAGATCGCGGTGACGATGCCCATGGCAATATACCACACGGTAAGCGGCAGGCGGTTCCAGGTGATCATCACCGCCAGCAGCAGCGGCAGTCCATAATAGTAGGACAGGCGCTGCTCAAGGCAGAGTTCGCATGGCACCAGCCCGCCAATGAGCTGGGAGCCCCAAGCTGCCGCAATGGTGATAAGCCCAAGCACAAAGGCCAGGCCTGCCGCTTTCTTGTCGAGGGGATGGAAAACCGACGCAGCCATCAATGATCTTTCGTTCAGGAACAGTGCTGGATAGATGGCAATTGCGGCAAACGCCAGTGGCGGAACAGGGTTTTGATCAATCGCCGGGACAGCTGATGCCCAAGGCCTGGCGCAGGGCTACGGCATTTGCCCGCGCGTGCAGCCTATCTTGATGCGCGGAATAGGCAAAAACATCCATGCCTGCTTGGGGCAGGCCGTGCAGGGGCGGCCTGGCCGGCAGTCTCCTCAGACCCATAGCCTTGCGCACCGGCGGGCAGGGCCTTGCAGGCACTAGGAGAAGTGGGACGTCACGGTGCGGTCCGGATCGTTGGCTGTGTCGGTAGGGACGCGCCCAGCGCCGAACCGCTGCAGCAAGGCGGCAGCCCGGTGCCCGGCCCGCTTGAGCGAGCCGGTATTTTGCAGCAGTCCAGGCAGTTCTAGAATTTGTAGTTGAGGCCGGCGCGGATGACGCTGAAATTCTGCGTCACGTCGGTGTCGCCTACGGGCAAGCCGTTATAGGTCTGGGTGCCCAGATTGACGTAGAGATATTCGGCCTTGATGGTGATGTTCTCGGTGGCCTTGGCCTCCATGCCCCCACCCACGGTCCAGCCGACATGGTTGGCTGACTGCGAGGTCACGACATTTCCGGGATCGGTTATGCTGGCAGTGCCCCGGCCGGCTGCAAAACCTGCGGTCACATAGGGCAATACCGGCCCAAAGGCCATACCGGCGCGGCCGCGGATCGTGCCAAAGAAATCGATGCGGGAATCAAAGCTGCCGATGCCCGGAATATCTTCGGTGTAGCCGATATTGGACCATTGCAGATCGGCTTCCGCGCCGAGCACGAAGCCGCCCATCTCCAGGTTGTAGCCAGCCTGGCCGCCCAATTGCCAACCCTGCGAATTGGTCCGGATTTTCGCGCCGCCGCTGGCGGGTTCGCGGGTCAGGGTGCCCCAGCCGTAACCGCCATTGAAGCCAGCGTAAAAGCCGGACCAGCCGGAAGCGGGCGTGGCCGAATAGATAGTGCTTGTGCCGCTGTTCCAGCCCAAATCCGCGGCTTGGGCCATCCCGGAAAGGAGCAGGGTCACCGAAAGCATGGTGCCGATACGCTTCATGGTTGTCCTCTTTGGGTAAAGGGTCATCAGGAGTTTCCGGCAAAATGCGACCGAACGCATTAACACGCCGGTAATGAACACGGTTAATG
>JAQGJI010000013.1 GCA_028290685.1 Devosia sp.
CCACGGCCTCGTGGCCGTTGCGCGCGAAGTAACCGGTAAAGCTCGAGCGAAGATCGTTTACGCTGGTCATCAAGAGGCTTTCGTTGCGGGAATTGGCGCTGGCAGCGCCACGGACAAGTTCGGCTGGCTTTCTATCGTGCAGCCCGTTGCAATGTCCAGCATTGCGGCAAACAGAGGGCAACGATCAGGCGCTGGCCAACTTTTACTCAGAAAAAAGGGCACCGCTTGCGCGATGCCCCAAAATCCCTGCATGGGAAGATCTTATTCCTCGTCAACGACATCGTCGCCGCCGCCGGCAACCAGCAGCACTTCGCCCAGAAGACCCGAACTTTCACGCACGCCCTGCTCGATTGTATTGGCGATCGCTGGATTGTCCTTGAGGAACTGCCGGGCATTCTCGCGCCCCTGCCCCAGACGCTGGCTATCCCAGGAGAACCAGGCACCCGACTTGTCGATAATACCGGACTTCACGCCCAGATCGAGCAATTCGCCGGTTTTGGAGATCCCCTCGCCATACATGATGTCGAATTCTACCTGGCGGAATGGAGGAGCCAGCTTGTTCTTGACAACTTTGACCCGTGTCTGGTTGCCCACGATTTCCTCACGGTCCTTCAACGCGCCGATCCGGCGGATATCAAGACGCACCGAGGCGTAGAACTTGAGCGCATTACCGCCCGTGGTTGTTTCCGGCGAGCCATACATCACGCCGATCTTCATGCGGATCTGGTTGATGAAGATAACCAGGCACTTGGACTTGGAGATGGACGAGGTCAGCTTGCGCATGGCCTGGCTCATCAAGCGAGCCTGCAGGCCGGGAAGAGAGTCCCCCATTTCCCCTTCAAGCTCGGCACGCGGCGTCAAGGCCGCAACCGAATCGATCACCAGCACGTCGACCGCACCCGAGCGCACAAGCGTGTCGGTGATCTCGAGCGCCTGCTCGCCGGCATCGGGCTGCGAGATCAGCAAATCATCGACATTGACGCCCAGCTTGCGGGCATAGACCGGATCAAGCGCGTGTTCGGCGTCAACAAACGCGCAAATGCCGCCCGCCTTTTGCGCCTCGGCAATTACATGCAGCGCCAGAGTGGTTTTGCCGGAGCTTTCCGGTCCAAAAATTTCAACGATTCGCCCCTTGGGCAGACCGCCGATTCCCAGCGCGATATCCAGGCCCAGCGATCCCGTGGAGATCGCTTCCACCTCAATCGAGGAGGCTTCGCCAAGGCGCATGATCGAGCCCTTGCCAAAGTTGCGCTCGATCTGGCTGAGCGCCGCGGCAAGTGCCTTGTCTTTATCCATCGATCCACCTTCAACAACACGAAGCGGCGCGTTAGCCATAAGTTCTCTCCTTATTCCACGCTCGGCAGCCTTGCGCAACGCGCTAGAACCGAACCTGGCCATGCTTTGAATGTATGCATCTTGTTCTCATTTTGTTCCCGCTAAGTCAAGCACAAAGTGAGAACACGGAAGCCCTGGCTGCGAACTCATCCGGGCTGCCGGCGCCTTGCGTCAGCAGAATCAAAAAGTATGACTTTTATCTTGCCTAATACCTGCTTGTTGGGTTTTATGCGCAGCGAATTGGCCCGCAACGGGTTGCCGACGGAGAAGCTCTACTGTGAACCTGATCCAGTTTTTCGATGCAGACGGCGCCCGCGCAGTGGGTTTGGTGCAGGACGGGGTGGCGCGCACGGTCAATGGTGCCCGCAGCGTCTATGAACTCGCCATGACGGCGCTCCACACCCAGGGCGGACTTGGCGCCGTGGTGCAAGCCAGGGGCCTGGGCGAAGTGGTTGACCGGGCAAGTATCCTTGCCGAAGGGCGCATGATGGCGCCCATTGACCATCCCGATCCGGCGCACCTTTACGTAACGGGCACCGGTCTCACTCATCTGGGATCGGCCGCGACGCGCGATGCCATGCACAAGTCGAGCGGCACCAAGACCGAGGACGATCTGACCGATTCGATGAAGATGTTCCGCATGGGACTTGAAGGCGGCAAACCGGCGGATGGCAACAGGGGCGTGCAGCCCGAATGGTTCTACAAGGGCAACGGCTATACCGTGGTCAATCCGGGCCACCCGATCCCCTCCCCGGGCTTTGCGCTCGACGCCGGGGAAGAGCCCGAAATCGCCGGCATCTATGTGATCGACCGGAACGGGCAACCGCGGCGGCTTGGCTTTGCCCTGGCCAACGAATTTTCCGATCACGTCACCGAGCGGATCAACTACCTCTATCTGGCCCATTCCAAGCTGCGCGCCTGCTCGTTCGGTCCCGAGCTGCGGGTGGGCGATTTGCCCGCGCATGTGGAAGGCATGTCGCGCATCTATCGCGACGGAACGGTTATCTGGGAGAAGCCTTTCCTTAGCGGCGAAGACAACATGAGCCACACCATCGCAAACCTTGAATATCACCATTTCAAGTATGCGCTGTTCCGCCAGCCCGGTGACGTTCACGTCCACTGTTTCGGCACCGCGACGCTGAGCTTTGCCGATGGGATTTCAACCCAGCCCAACGACATCTTCGAGATCGAGGAGAGCCAGTTCGGTTCCCCCTTGCGCAACCCGGTCCGGCACGAGCAAGAGCATCCCGTGATCGTGGGCGAGCTCTATTGATCTTGAAGCTGACCCTCTGACATGTCAGTTATCCTCTATTCTGGGAGGAATAATTGACAGCCCGCACATTCGAGAAGCGCCGCATCGGACAAACCGATCTCGAGGTCACCACGCTTGGTCTGGGCGGCGCCACCCTGGCTGGCAGTTTCCGCCCGGTCAGCGCAGAACAGGCCCGGGGCACCGTGGCTCATGCGCTTGACAGCGGCATCAGCTATGTCGACACCGCCCCGCATTACGGCGCTGGCCGCTCCGAGCACATGGTTGGCGATGTTTTGCGCGAACGCCCCGGCGCAGCAGTCTTGTCCACCAAGGTGGGACGCCTCTTCAAGGCGGTCAACGGTGCAGCCGATAACAGGACCGAATTCGTCAATCCCCTGCCCTTCGCAGCGACCTACGACTATACTTACGATGGCGTCATGCGCAGTTTCGAGGATAGCCAGCAACGGCTTGGGCTGAGCAGCATAGACATCCTTTATGTGCACGACATCGGCACCGCCACCCATGGCGCTGAAGCCAACCAGACATATTGGCAGCAGCTGGCCTCGGGCGGCTACAAGGCCTTGCGTGAGCTGCGTGACAGCGGCGCCGTCAAGGCTGTCGGGCTTGGCGTCAACGAATGGCAGATCCTGATGGAGGCGTTTGCCCTGGGGGACTGGGACGTGTTTTTGCTCGCCGGGCGCTATACGCTCCTGGAGCAAACCGCGCTTGCTCCGTTCCTGACCACATGCGTTCAGCGCGGCACCTCGGTTGTTGTCGGCGGCCCCTTCAATTCGGGCATTCTGGTGGGCGGCCCGACCTTCAACTACGCCAAGGCGCCCGAGGAAATCGTTGCCAGGGTCCGGGCCATCGAGGCGGTGTGCCAGGACCATGGCGTGCCTTTGCCTGCCGCGGCGCTGCAGTTTCCCCTGACCCACCCGGCCATCTGCAATGTCCTGCCAGGCCCCCGCTCGCCCGAGGAACTCGATGAGATCCTTGATTGGTGGTTCCTCGATATTCCGGGAGAGCTCTGGGGCGCCCTGGCCAAAAAGGGATTGCTGGCTGCCGGAACGCCCATTCCGGGTGGCTTTGCCTGAGCAAAAGGCTCAGTTCAGATCCAGCGCATAGCTCTTGAGCAGATCGATCGGCAAAAAGCGCAGCACTGCCCTGTTGGTGGCACGCAGATAGATGCGCGGCGCCTTGCCTGCATCATGTGCTTGCGCCCAGCGCTGTGCAACCAGGCACCAGCGATTGCCCGGAACCAGCCCCTTGAACGCAAATTGCGGCATGGGCGTCGACAGATCGTTCCCGACGGATTTGGAATAGGCCAGAAACCCCTCGCTTGCCTCGATGCAGATCAGGTGCACGGCAGCTCTGTCGGGCCCTGCTGCGCAATAGCCGGTGCGAAAAAACCCGGTTAGCGGATCGCTCGAACACGGCTCCAGCGCCTCGCCCAGCACATTGAGTTCCGCAGGTCCCTCAAAACGCCCCTGCTCGTTCAATGGACCTCGTCCTTGCCCAGCTTTTGCAGCACTTCCTTGACCTTGGAATTGATCTGGTCGAGCGAATAGGGCTTGGGCAGGAACTCGACGCTCTGGTCGTCCTCGATATCGCGGCGCACGCTTTCCTCGGCATAGCCCGATACAAAGATCACCTTGAGGTTCGGCATGGTCTGGCGCACATGCTTGAGCAGCGATGGCCCGTCCATTTCGGGCATGACCACGTCCGAGATCATCAGGTCGATCTTGAAATCGAGGTCTTCCAAAACCTCGAGCGCCTCTTCGCCTCCATCGGCTTCGAACACTTCATAGCCCGTGGCGCGCAACGCCTGCGCCGAGAACGCCCGCACGCTTTCCTCGTCCTCCACCAGCAGGATGCGTTCGTGACCCGTCAAATCCCTGACCGGGGCCGCTGCCGCTGCGGCCTTGCCCGCGGCTTCGGCTGCACTCACCACATGACGTGGCAGGAAAATCTTGAACGTGGTCCCGAAGCCCAGCGTCGAGACCGGATAAATGTAGCCCTCGGTCTGTTTGACGATGCCGTAAACGGTGGACAGGCCCAGCCCGGTGCCCTTGCCCAGTTCCTTGGTGGTAAAGAACGGCTCGAAGATCTTTTCCATCACTTCCGAGCTCATTCCGGTGCCGGTATCCTGCACCTCGATCAGCACATATTCGGCCGGCACCATGCCCTCAAAGCTCATGCCCTCGGCCTCGGCCCGCTCCACATTGGCGGTCCGGATGGTGATCGCCCCGCCATTGGGCATGGCATCGCGGGCATTGACCACCAGGTTGATGATGACCTGCTCGAGCTGCACGACGTCGGCGCGCACGGGCCAGATATTGCGGCCATGCTCCACGCTCAGCGTGTTCTTTTCCCCGATCATGCGTTTAAGCAGAACGGTGAGGTCATCCACGATCAATGGCAGCTCGAGCACTTGCGGGCGCAACGTCTGGCGGCGTGAAAATGCCAGCAACTGGCGGGTCAGCCCCGCGGCCCGGTTGGCGTTCTGCTTGATCTGCATCAATTCCCCGAACGAGGGATCGCCCGGCTTGTGCTTGAGCAGCAGCAGGTCCGAAAAGCCGATAATTGCCGTCAGCAGATTGTTGAAATCATGCGCCACGCCGCCAGCCAGCTGGCCAACGGCCTGCATTTTCTGGCTTTGCGCGAACTGTGCCTCCAGCTTGCGCTGATCGGTCATGTCCAGCGCATAGACATTGACCTGCTCGGGCGATCCGGCGCTCGTCTCTGAAGCCGAGAGATAGAGCCGGACGGCATGGTCCCCCTCGACGCTCAGCAGCGCATCCACGGGCTCGATCTCGGAGCGGTGCGCTGCTGCGTCGGCAAGGGCACGCGCCAGTTTATCCCGGCTGCCTTCCCCGATCATCTCGCTGAGCGGCTGCATTTCGAGGCTTTTCTCCTCGCCCGACCACCGGAAGATGCGCCCGAACGGCGCATTGGTGCGGATGATGCGGCCTTCCCCGTCAAGCGTCGCGATGGCGAACGGCGTGTCGTTGAAGAACCGCGAAAAGCGGACCTCGGCGGCCCGCAATTCCTCTTCGGTGTCGGGGGCATTGGATTTGTCGAGCACCAGGGTCCGTGTTTCGCCCAGTTCGCCATCGGCAAGCCGGGCGGCGCGGTGCAGCAGGCGCACCGGAAGGCTGGTGCCGTTGCGGCGCACCAGATCGATATCGATGATCTCGGTGTGGATTTCCCCATCCCGGCGCCCGCGCATCAACAACGTCGCGCCATCCCCGCGCACGATATCGGACAGCCCCAGATGGCCCGAATTGAACTCCGCCAGGTCATAGCCGAGCCAGTCGGCCAGGGTTGAATTCAGATACTGGATGCGCCCATGCGCATCGGCGGAAAAGAAACCGGCCGGTGAGTGATCAAGATAATCGATGGCGCGCTGCAGGTCGCGAAAGGCGCTCTCATTATTGTCCCGGTCCCGCGTGATGTCCTCGACTGACCAGATCACCAGCGGCTTTTTGGTTTCATCGGATTCAGGCAGCGGCCGCACGCCGACGCGATACCAGAATGCCTTGTCACTGTCGGCCGCTGCAGCGCTCAAGCCACCCACGATCCGCACATCTTCCACTGCTGCCCGGCCATCGCGCGCCGCCCGGGACAACCGGTAGAGGGATTCACTGGCATCTGCATGGCCGGCAAACAGGCGCGGCACGCCGACGGGCACGCCATTGGTCAAGGCACCCGAGAAAGTACCGTAATGGGCATTCACATACGAAATCTTGCCGTCGCGGTCCGATACCACGGCCCCGAACGGCAGGCTGTCGACAACGGCGTTGGAAACCGTCCGGCGCTCTTCGCCATTGGCGAACCGGAACAGGCCCGCGGCGAGCCCAAACAGGCAGAACACGCCAACCACCGCCAGGATACCCACGAAGGTCAGCACAAGATCGGGCGATATCTGGGTGCTGAACAGCGAGAAGGCGACGGCCAGCGCCACCAGCACCAGGCCCAGTGCCACCACGCGCCACAATCCCGTGCCGTTTCGGCCTTCAACCAGCAGCGGATCGGGATAGGTGTCTTCGCCGAGCGGCCTAGATGCCATGGTTCGATCTGCTCCCTAGACAATAAAATGGGGCCGAATCAGGGCCTGCATGAAGGTCTATCAAAAGCCCTAACGCGAGGGGAGTGCGTTCGGTGTTTTCAACATCGCGGGAGGTGTCGATGGTGCGCCAGGTGATGCGTTCGCACCACCCCGAGCGATTGTGCGCCGTGCAACGCAGGTCCAGCCGGCGCCAAAACGAGCCGGCTGCCCCTAGCGAGCCTTCCAGCCCGCGCCATTCTTGAGGCGCATCACGAAGCCGATGACTTCGGCGACGGCCTTGAAATGCTCGCTTGGAATCGTCTCATCCACATCGACGCTGGCAAACAGCGCGCGCGCCAGCGGCGGGTTCTCCACGATCGGCACGTCGTGTTCCCTGGCCAGTTCTCGAATGCGCAGGGCAACCGCGTCGGCGCCCTTGGCGACGCATCGGGGTGCCCCCATCGCACGATCATACTTGAGCGCCACCGCGAAGTGCGTCGGATTGGTGATGACCACCGTGGCATCGGGCACTGCAGCCATCATGCGCTTGCGCGAGCGCTCCTGCCGCAATTGCCGGATACGGCCTTTGACCTGCGGGTCGCCCTCCATCTGCTTGTATTCGTCGCGCTGCTCCTGCACCGTCATCATCAGGCGCTTCCACCATTTGTGCCGGGTATAAAAATAATCGGCCACCGCGATGAAGGTGACGACGATCAGGGTAGCAACGAAGATCTTGAGCCCGATCTCGTGGAAACCGGCAAGAATGATCAGCGGATCGGCCGTCATCATCGTGTCCAGCCGGTCACGCTCGGGCCAGATCACGAAAAACAGCACGAGCCCGACCACGACGATCTTGATCAGGCCCTTGCCGAAGTTGACCAGCGACTCGCTCGAAAACAGGCGCTTGAAACCGGCCAGCGGGGATATCTTGGAGAATTTGGGCGTTATCGGCTCCACCGAGATCAACGGCCGGTGCTGGATCAGGTTGGCCGTCACGGCGCAGGCCGACAGCACCACCAGCGGCACCATCACCGTGCCGAGCAGGGTCAGCGCCAGCCCATTGAAGAACGTGGCAAATCCGGAGCCGCCCAGTTCCACCTGATCGGCATTGGCCAGTATTTCCTTGAGGGAAAAGCTCAGATTCTCCGCCACCCCTGGTGCCATCGCGGCGAAAACCACGGCAGAGCCCAGCAGCATGAACCAGGTGACCACCTCCTGACTCTTGGCCACGTCGCCCTTCTTGAACGCGTCCTCCAGCTTCTTTTGGGAGGGGTCCTCGGTTTTGGCGTCATTATCGGGGGCTTCGTCCGACACCTAACCCCTCCACATCATCAGATGGCTTTCAAAGGCCGACAAATACCATCCCATCATCATGGTGAGCAGCAACGCAAACAGCATCAACCCGATAAAGATGTTGGCGGGCATCAGCAGGAAAAACACCTGCAGCGCCGGCATGAGCCGGGCCAGAATACCGGCCCCGAGGTTGAACACCAGACCAAACACGATAAACGGCGCCGACATCTGAACGCCGACGGAAAAGGCGCCCGCAACCGTCCGGATCGCCATCTGCGCCGCGTCCTCGAACATCAGCGGGGCGTCGAGTGGAAACACCATGTAGCTGTCATAGGTGGCCGCGAGCGCCAGATGGTGCAGATCGGTTGCAAAAATCAGCACCATGCCCAGAAAGCTCAGGAAGCTACCAAAGATCGCCCCCTGCACGCCGGTCTGTGTGGGGTCCGCCGCCATGGCTGTGGAGAGCCCCACCTGGAATGCGATGATGGCCCCGGCAACCTGCGTCGCCGATACCGTGAGCCGCGCGATCGCGCCCAGAATGAGCCCCACCGCAAGTTCGTGAAAGATCAACCCGACGATCGCCATCACGTCCTGGGGCATGGCCGGCAGGCCCGGCGACAGCAATGGATAGACCACCAGCGTGAAGGCCAGCGCAAAACTCAGGCGCATGCGCGCCGGGATCATGTTTTCGCCCAGTGCCGGCATGAGCATCAGAATGGCGCCGATGCGGGTAAACAGCAGCAGGTAAACAAACGCCGTATTGGGCAGCCAGTCCAGCCCGATCGTCACCGGCTAGCCGCCCACGATGATCATGTCGACCACCCGGTTCATGTAGCCGCCCATGGTGGCGCCCAGAAACGGCAGTGTCAGCAGCATGGTCAGAAAGATCGCGATGATCTTGGGCACGAACACCAGCGTCTGCTCCTGGATCTGCGTCAGCGCCTGAAACAGCGCGATCACCACGCCCACCACCAGCCCGACGAGCATCATGGGAGCCGACACGATGATCAGCGTCCAGATACCGTCACTGGCAATGTCGAGAGCTTCGGCGCCGGTCATGTTGATCTCGCTGCGCACGAATCGCGCCTGCACACTTTACGCCCGACCGAAGCTTCCCGCGACCTGTCGATGGACCCCGTCGAGCCTGGCGATCCGCCGCGCCGCTACCCCGCGCCACCGTCATCACCCGGATTGTCCGGGTAATCCGTCCTTCAGCGTGCGCGGGTGAACGGGCTGGCTGAACGTGCCGGGCAAACGAGCGAGGCACATCGAGGCAGGACGCTAGATCGGCATCCGCATGATTTCCTCATAAGCCGAAATCACCCGGTCGCGGACCGTAACCATGCTCTCGATGGCGATTTCCGTTTCGCTCAGTGCGGTCACCATATCCACCACATTGGCTTTGCCATTGACCATGTCGAGGGCCATGGCGTCCGAGGTCTTGCCGCTGTCCACTACCCCTTGCACCTGTTGCGCCAGCATGTCCGCAAAGCTGTTGCCCCCGCTTGGCGCGGCCAGTGCCGTCAGGTCGGTATTGGGCTTGGTGGCCTGATTGATCAGGCGGCTGGCATTGCCATAGGCGGCGGTTGCAGCGTTGAACGGCGTCGTGATTGTCATGATGAGCCCCTGTCCGATCAGCCGCGCAAGATGTCGAGCGTGCGCCCGAGCATCTGGCGCGTCACGGTAACGACGTTGAGATTAGCCTCGTAGGTGCGCTGGGCCTCCCGCATGTCCATCGACTCGATCAGCGGATTGACGTTGGGATATTGCACGTAGCCGCGATCATCGGCGGCCGGATGGCCGGGCTCGTAGCGTGAACTGAAATCGCTCATGTCGTACGCAAGCTTGCCGATTTCCACGATCTGCCCGCCCGCTTCGGCATCGAAGCTGGTTTCAAATGTCGGCACCCGGCGCCGATAGGGCTCCTCGCCGGGCGCCTTGCCGGCCGAGTCTGTATTGGCCAGGTTTTCTGCGATGACCCGCATGCGCGCGGTCTGGGCGTGCAGGCCGGTTGCAGCGATGCGAAGCGAGGAATTGAAATCCATGCCGGCTTAACTCCTAGGACTGGCGCCCGAGCGCGGTTTTGAGGATCTTGATGGATTTGGTGTAGAGCCCCGTTGCGGCCTGATAGTCCATCATGTTGGTCGTCACCTTCATCATCTCGTCTTCCAGCGTCACCCCATTGCCCTCGGGGGTGATCTCGAAACTGGCCATGCGCTGCGCGCCGAAGGCTGAATTGGCGCTGCTCGAAACGCTGAAATGAGTAGGCTGGGTGGCTGTCGTGGTCACTCCCGCCGAGGAGAAGGCATTGCTGCTGCTGGCAAAATCGTATTGCGCCAGATCGCGCCCGCGATAGCCCGGGGTTTCTGCATTGGCGACGTTTTCAGCCAGCAAGCCTTGACGCGTCTGATGCCAGCGCATCTTGTCGGCGAGGGCCGTAAAAACCGGCATGTTGAGAAAGGCCATGGCCGGCGGTCCCTGCGCGTTAACCTGATGGGCAAATCTTGCCGCCTCATGGTTAAGCAAGTGTTAACCTCGACTCATTAGGGCAGTTTCGGCCTCGCAATTTGCACATTTGCAGGATTAGTAGGCAACATATACCGCCCCGACGCCGGGCCGTAACGCTTTTGGAGTAGAAATGCAGTTCATCACGAGCCTCTTTGGTGGGTCGGGCAACAGTGTGCTGACGGCCCTCTTTGCCCTGGGCGTCGTGGTCCTGCTGATCGTTCTGGGCCTGTGGCTGCTCAAGATCCTGTTCAACGCATCGAGCAATGTCGGCCGGGGCCGCAACAGGCGCCTCAGCGTTGTGGATAGCCTGGCGCTCGACCCCAAGCGCCACCTGCTGATTGTGCGGCGCGATAATGTGGAACATCTGATTCTTGTCGGCGGGCCGCAGGATGTGGTGATCGAAGCCGGTATCCCCGCCGCTGATGAGCCCGCCGCCCAGCCCGGCCGCCGCCCCGTCCCCATGGTTGCAGGCCGCCGCCCCCCTCCCGGCAAGCCGCCCGTCGCAACGGCGCCAACGCCGGTGGTTAATCCGGCAAAGCCCCTGTCCCAGGGACCAGCCACGGTGGCCGACCAGTTGCGCGAAATGGGCCAGCCCACCGATCGCAAGACCCATCTGTCGCTCCGCCATACCGGCCTGCTGCGCCCGGTCGGGGAGGTCGAGCCAATTGTTTCGGCTGAAAATTCGGTGACCCGGGGTGCTGGCGACAGCGACTCAGCTAAAGAAGACAGAGCGCGGCGCGAAATCGAAGGCATCAATCTTGAGGGCAACACCGGGGCTAACCGCATCTGAGCGTTCGCCTCCGCGCCGCCTGGCGCTGTTTGCCGCCTGTCTGGTTCTCTTCCTGGGGCTGATTCCGGGTCTCGCCCTGGGGCAGGACGTGTCGATCGATTTCGGCGATGACACGACCATCACCGAGCGCGCGGTCCAGATCATCGGGCTGGTCACGCTGCTGTCGCTGGCCCCCTCCATCCTGGTGATGGTGACCAGCTTCACCCGCATTGTGGTCGTGCTGTCGCTGCTGCGCACCGCGATTGGCCTGCAAACCGCCCCGCCCAACTCGGTGATGGTGTCGCTGGCCCTGTTTCTGACCATCTTTGTCATGCAACCCACCCTGCAGCAAAGCTACGATCAGGGCATCGCGCCGCTTCTGGCTGGTGACATCGAGATCGCCGAAGCGTTCGAGCTGGGCAGCGCGCCGCTGCACGAATTCATGCGGGCCAATGTGCGCGAGCAGGATCTGACCCTCTTTTACGACCTGACCGAGGCCGTCCCGCCCGACGAGCCCGAGGCCATCCCGCTGCAGCTGCTGATTCCGGCCTTCATGATCTCCGAACTGCGCCGCGCCTTCGAGATCGGCTTTCTGCTGTTCTTGCCGTTCGTGGTGATCGACATGGTTGTGGCATCGGTGCTGATGGGCATGGGTATGATGATGCTGCCCCCCGTCGTCATCTCGCTGCCGTTCAAGCTGATCTTTTTCGTGCTGGTGGACGGCTGGTATCTGGTCGCCGGCTCCCTGGTTCGCAGCTTCGTGAGCGGTACCACCGGCGCCGGCTGATCACTCAACGCTCGCCAGTCCTGCCCCTGACTCCGACGCCGCCAGCGGCGCCAGCGCCCCGCTTGTGCCGTAAACCTCGCGGTACGAGGACAAAAACGCGTTGATCCCCTGGACGCCCGAGACCTGGCTGGCAACCGCTTTGAACTCGATGCTGGTAACCGCGATATCGCCCGTCACCAGGTCGAACATCGGCCATTCCGGGCTCGTGACCATGGCCTCGCCGAACTTCGAGCGCAGGCGCCCGAGGGCGAAGCGATCATTGGCCAGCACGTAGCCCACGGCCGCCTTGATCAGGCTCATGCGCGCCGGCTGGCTCAACGAGCCCCCCGGGGTGACTGCATGCAGTGCCTCGATCATTTCGCCCGCTTCGGAATACCGCTTGGCCTTCCATTGGGCTTCGATGCGCAATTGCACGACATCGATACCGTCCATGTCGCGCAGCATGTCGAGGGCGAGTTGATCGCGCCCGCCATCGATCATTGCCCGCGCCTCCAGCACGCGACGCTGCCGCGCCAGCGATTCCGGAATACCCGGCAACCGCGTGGCATTCAGCACCCGCAATGCATCCTGGGGCTTGCGGTCGGCAAGATGGATAACCGCCAGGTCCGTGGCGACCTGGGTCCGGGCCACGCCGCGCAACCGGTTCTCGATCTGGTATTCCAGCAAGCTTGCCGCCTGCGCCAGCAGGTCCACCCGCACCAGGCGTCGCGCCAGGTTGCGGATCATTTCGTCCCCTTGCGTACCCGGCGGCGTCAGGGCGCGGAAATCATAATAAAGCCCGAGCGCCTCCACCGGCCCCAATGAGTCGGCAACGCCATCAAGAAACAATTGGCTGAACACGGCCTGCGCCTGGTCCCGCAACGCATTGACGGGCGGGCTTTCGGGGTATGTGGCAACGGCCTGCTGCACGGTGTCGAAACCCGAACGGTAGTTCCCGTCCCGAAAAAAGAACTCCGCCAGCATCTTGAGCATGTCGGCTTCCAGCGGGTTGCCCCGCCACAGCAGCGCTTCCGCTGCCAGGGTTTCGGTTGCCTTCTCAAGATTGAGCTTACCGGCCTGATCGAGCAGGCGCAGTGTCCGGTAAATCGCCTCGGCTCGTGTCGGCCGTATATCGGCGGCAATCACCTGGCCAAAGGTGTCGATCGCTTCATCGGTCCGCCCGCGCAGCTCGGCGATGCGGCCGCTCATCAACAGGTAGAGGCTGGTCTGAGCGGCATCAAGGCCTGGAAAATCCATGCTGGCGAGCAGTTGTTCGGCCATGGCCGCATCATCGGTCTCGACGGCCGCGCGGATCGCCGCGAAGTTGAACCTGTCGCGCACCCAGCCCGGATAGCCCTCGATGATCGGCAGCGCCGCCAGCGCATCCACCTTGGCGCCGTGGAAGTCCGAAAGGTCGGCGCGCGCAATCGTGCGCCATATCAAGGCATCGATTTCGTTGCCGGCGGCGGCCGCGTTGAGCATGCCAAGCGCCTCCCGGCTGCGCCCCGCAACGGTGTGCGCCATGGCATTGGCCAGCCGCACCTTTCGCGTCAGGCTTTCATCGGTAAGATCTGCTCCCAGTATTTCGAGGACCCCGATGGCCTCAAGCCCGAACTGGTTGGCCAGGTAGAACTGCGCCAGATCGAGCCGCGCCCGGTCCCGCAGCCGCTCGTCGGCGTCTGCTGCCAACAACTGCATCTGCTGCTGCTCGCGAGCGAGGGCGCCGAAATCCTTTCGTTCCAGCCCGGTCAGGTTCACGAAACTGGCGCGCATGGCTTCAGCCACGGCGCTGCCCGTGCCGCGCGGTCCCTCCAGGGCTGAGATGGTCAGCCCCCCGGGCGTCGAGACAATCGCCCGCGTATTGTCGATGGCCACGTCCAGAGTGTCGGCCTTGGGCTTGACCACCAGGCCGTGAATGCTGCGCAAGGCGGAGAATTCAACAAAGTCCAGCGTCCGCGTCATACCTCGGGCGGGCGGATAGGCCGTGACCACTTTGAGCATATCGCCCACCAGCGGATCGCGAAAATCATGTGCCCGCGCCGGGCGAGCCACATCGGCGCTGACCTCGAAATTGCCCTCCAGGTCGCGCCGCCGGGTGAACTCGATGGGCTCGGTGGGTGTCAGCATCACATCGCCCAGCGACAGTATCCATGCCATGCCCTCCGATCCAAGCGTGGCCAGCCGGTCCTGCGACAGATCGATCTGCACCACTTGCGTGTCGCCCACGGCCATCACTTCGAACTTGCTGGCAAGGCCGTTCAACTGGTCCGACTTTGGCGGCGGCAGGATACCGGCAGTTGTATCGAATAACATCCACACCGTGTCGCCGCGCCTGAACACGGCGGCGGGCGTATCGTGCTCGAACGGAAACACGACGCGCACAGTGGAGCCCAGTACGCTGATGAAGGGGGTGACAGCCTCAAGACCCGAGGCGGGCATCAGCTTGTCAACGATCGGGGCCGCGGGCGTTTGCCTCTCGACATCGCCGCCGGTTTGCGCTGTGCCTGGCGACAGGCTTGCCGCGGAAAATGCCGGAAGGCTCGCTCCCCCGATGTCGATGTCCAGGATATATTGGGTCGCTGAGTTCTCGTAGAAGCGTGGCTTGACGCCCTTGTCCAGCTTGAGCGCGACAATTGCCCCGTCGGGTGTCACCGAGGGTTCGACCGACACGATCTCGGGCGGCAGATCAGCGATCAGTTCACGCAGATCGATGTCCACGGGCCATTCGAAAGCCAGCATGGCCTCATCGTCGATCTGGGTAAAATCCCCCCTGGTCGGCACGGACCAGTCAAACTGTACCCGCAGAAACGTTGGATTGCGCCCGATGCGCACGCTTGGCTTGGGGTCAAGTTCGGCGACGCCGGTTGCCTTGCGCTCCTGTTCGGCGCGAAGGGCAGCCAGCCGCGCCCGCTCTGCCAGCTCGTCCACCACCTCCTGCGGCAAAGCCGGAGGCATGCCCTGCCATGAGGTCGGCAGCAGGTCGATAAAGAGCTTTTCCCCCGCCTCGATGCGGTTAAACGTATACGCCGCGCGCAAGCCGAAGCGCAGCCCCCGTCTGTCGGGGTCGACCCGGGCCACCGAAAGATACCCTGCCATGGTCAGCCCGACATCGGGGAGCAGCACGGAAACCTGCTCGGTGAACTCCAGTGACAGCACGCCGTTTTCAAGGCGCAACTGGTATTCCGGCAAGCTGTCTTGGCCTGGAAAACTCAGGACGAGGCGGCCATAGCCATCCTCCTCGGTTGCAAACAACTGCCCCTCGATCTGGGCCCAAACCGGAGAGACAAGGCCACCCCATGCCAATGCGGCACCCAGCACGATGGCGCCTATGGCTTTCGGCCAGCCAGCTCTTGCAGCAGTCTTCACCGGCTTCTGCCCGCCCGACGCACTTCCGCGCGCTATCGGACCGGTTTGCAGGCCAGCGTGACGCGCGTGATTACAACACTCAACGCGGCTACCCTAGCGGGCCAGGCTTAACGTCGCCTTACGCGAAAGGGGAAAGCCTATTCCCCGATGATCTGCGGCAGTGCGGCGAGGTCGTTCGGTGTCATCTGCGCAGCCGGCTTGTCCGCCAGCGCCGCCATCCTGACGGTAAGTTCCTGCGCCCGCGCCGTGTCCATCTGAGCCAGGATTGGCGCCATCTTGCGCGGACTCATGGTTTTGGCCACCCGAAGCAACACCTCCATGTCCAGATTGTTGAAGATCAGCGCCGCATCCTTGGGCTTCATCGTCTCATACATGGCGACAACACCGGCGAACTGGCCGGCTTCCATCTCGGTGCGTTGATCGACCAGCGAAGAAATCTGCGCCTCCAGGGCCTGCAGCGTCACCGACCGCTCTTCGATCCGCTTTTCGGCTGCATCGATGATCGAAGCGCGCAAAATCAGGTTCTGCTCATACTTCTCAAGTTCGGACCGGCGCGCCGAGAGCCGCTCCAGCAATTGTTGCTCGCTAAGGGAAGCGCTATCGGTGTCGATCAGGGGAAGTGCTCCACCCCGCCCGTCGATCAGCAGGGGAACAGCGTCGCCCGAGGGCAGGCAGTCGCTCATCGAGGCGGCAAAGCTCGGCACGACAGGCGCCGGGGCTGGCTCTGCAGTATCGTCCTCCGCT